>PCYG01000029.1:0-1909 GCA_002763025.1 Candidatus Woesearchaeota archaeon CG10_big_fil_rev_8_21_14_0_10_32_24
AGATTTTAAAGGATATCCAATTCCAATAAGAAAGACTGCACCATATTTTTGTGTAATTTTTCGTTCTCTTTCTTTTGGTGTTAAATGAGGAAATTCTTCTTCTACATCTTCTGAATGTAAAAAGGTAATCGTTTCTGGCAATGTTTTGCTTAATGAACGAAATTCTTTTTTGAGGATGTCACTTGTTTCTTGTATTGCATCGTATATTTTTGTTACAATTTCTTTTAAGAATGGTAACGTTCTTTCTTCTTTTGAAATAACTCTTTCCCAATCCCATTGATCTACATAAATGCTATGTATTGGCGAAACATCTTCGTCTTTTCTGATTGCATCCATTTCTGTATAAAGTCCTGTTTGATGTTTAAAATCATATTTTCCTAATGCATGTCTTTTCCATTTTGCTAAACTATGGACAATTTCAATCGGTGTTTTTGAAAATTTTGATTCAAAACTAACCGGTGTTTGTGTTCCCGCTAAATCATCTTGTAAACCTTCACCAACCATTAAAAATTTTGGTGCAGTTACTTTATGTAAAGACAATTTTTCTGCAAGTTTCTTTTGAAAGGTTTGTTTCACTAATTGAATTCCTTTTTCAGTTTCAAAGAAACTTAATTCAGGTTTATATTGTTCAGGTAAGATTTTTTCTTTTAGCAGTAAAGTTGTTTCCATATTATTATATCCTCCAATTGTATGATATTCGATAAAGAAATTCTTTTTAAGTATATTTCAAAAATAATGGGAAAATACACCTTTTTTACGGAAAATATATAAATAAGTGGAACATTTGTTCCAATATGACATCCATTCCTGACGAGAAAGATAAAAAAATTTTAGAGATATTACAAGAACATGCTGATTATCCTACAAGAAAGATTGCAAAAAAAACGTTATTGCCCATCACTACAGTCCATAATCGGATTACAAAGTTACGAAAGGAAGGGATTATCAAAAAGTTTACAATTGAATTAGATTACACAAAAGTTAACCTAGGTCAACTAGCATATATTCTGGTTTCTACAAATTTACAAGTTCTTCGTGAACGCAAAAAAACCCAATATGATGTTGTGAATGAAATTAAAAAGTTGGGCGTTGTACGGGCTGACATTGTATCTGGAGGCACAGACATTGTTGTTTCTGTACGTGTCAAGGATATTCCAGAATATGATAAATTTCTTCTGGGTAAATTACAAAATATTGAAGGTATTAATAAAACACAAACGTTAATGGTTATCCATTAAAGAATTATTTCGATGAGATTATCATTTAAATGTACTACTACTCATCCCATTCCCTATTTTAATAATCTCTGTGTTTAATTTGGGATGAACTTGAATTTTTTCTTTGAATTCCTTACATCCAGGCAAATCTATATTGTCTGCAATTAAAATACCGTTCTTTGATAAGATTTTAATACAATTTTCTAAAACATGAATGTATTCTTTATTTGCAAAATCTAAAAGAATTAAATCAAACTTAGCCTTTTCGGTTAGAAGTTCTTCTACATATTTGACACCATCTCCAAGAATGACTTGAGCTGTAACATTAAATTTTTTGAAATTGGCCATTGCTTCTTGAACTGCATGTGGACTTGTATCAATAGTTGTGAGAATTGCACCTTCACTTGCAAGAATAATCCCTGAATAACCATTCGCAGTTCCTAATTCTAAAATTGTTTTAGGTTTAAATTGTTTGATTTTATCTAATATCCATCTTCCTTTCTCTGGTCCGATAATAGGAACCTTTCTTTTGATAGATTCTTGTTCAAGTTCTTTTAATTGTTCTAAGATCATTTTTAGATTTTGTGAGTTAAGTAAAGTGTAATACTTTAGTGTTCTGAAGCAGAGAAAGCACCAATTTATGAACGTTTATCGACTCTAACATTTCTTTGCGGGTGGGGGAAGCCCCTTAC
>PCYG01000029.1:1945-5774 GCA_002763025.1 Candidatus Woesearchaeota archaeon CG10_big_fil_rev_8_21_14_0_10_32_24
TCTCTGCTTCATTTTGCTAAAGTATTACAGTAAAGTTATTAAATTTTCACTTTACAAAGGCGTTAGACTTACTCTTTTGCTGTTGCGAGTTGAATGCGGCTCCTCCCTGTAAGGGGCATCACCTTCGCAATCAAAAACCCAACCACAGCAAGCTGTGGGGTATGAACCCATTCGCAAACAATCACGATCACAATTTGTTTGTATCGTTCATAAATTGACGGCGTTTGTAAACCAAAAATCTCATTTAAAGAAGGAAGAAAGTTTATTAATAATAAAGTTTTCCTTTTACTTATGAAGCATAAACATCGGTATTGGGGTTATGTGGGCTTATTAGTAGTTATATTGGCTTTAGGATATTTTAATTATCTATTTGATTTGAAACAATTTGCTGATCCAATTTATGTTCGTGATTTCTTATTAAGCTTTGGTCTATGGAGTTATCTTGTATATATAATCCTATTATTATCCACAATTCCTTTACCAATTCCATCAACTCCTGTAGTAATTGCAGGTGGATATGTCTTTGGTACAATTATAGGCACAATTTTATCTTTGATTGCAGGAAGTATTGGAAGTAGTATTGCATTTTTATTGACACGTAAATATGGACGACCAATGTTAGAAAGATTGGTCGATAAACACCATATTATTCAATTTAACCATATCTTTAAGAAACGTGGCAAGTCAGCTGCATTTGTATCATATACAATCCCTACATTTCCTTCTGATGCAATTAGTTTAATGCTAGGTTTAACAAAAATGTCATTCCATACTTTTTTATTATTATATTTTATTGCGCACATCCCACGTTATTTAATCATCAATTCTATTGGAAGTGACCTTTTCCATGGATTCTCTGCGACAACTTTTGTGGTATTGATTCTTGCATTGGGATTAATTTTGGTTGCATTATTTAGAGAACAATTGAAAAAAGTATTTTTTAAGGAACTGCAAGAAATTGAATCCGAAGTAAAGAAGTTAGAAAAGAAAATTTAAAAAATAAAAAATCCCAATCGCAACAGAGCTGCGGGGTATTAAATTAGTTGGGATTTTTAGTCCTTACTGGGTTTTATTGATAATCACAGCAAGCTGTGGGGTATGAACCCAGTAAGAAATCATTATTTTTTTAAATATCAAATTCAACCATTAAAGGCAAATGATCTGAAAATGGATAATGTAACACAGTATATTTTTTAACTTTAATTTTAGAAGAGGTTAAAATATAATCCAATCTTTTTGAAGGATGCCATGCTGGTTCTGTAAAGGGAAGTGATTTCTTATCTAATGCAATTCTATCTTTAAGGTGTGTTTTTTGTTCCAATTCTTTCATTTCTGATTCACCATTAAAGGTATTAAAATCGCCCATTAAAATTACCGGGTTTTTGATGTCATTAACAATCTTGATTAATTCTTTGATTTGTAAAGCCCTAGTTTTGGAACCTAAAGCAAGATGTGCAACAAGAAGTGTTACTTTTTTCTTTTTAATTGAAATCGTAGCTTCAATAACCATACGTTTTGTTCCTTCATGAAATACATGGTATTTTACTTTTTCCAAAGGATATTTAGATACAATTGCATTTGCTTGTTTATCTAAAATAGGAACATGATGAAATAATTTTAACCAACCTGTGACACCATACTTTATTTTTTCTGTAAAACTTTTCATCCCTAATTGTGTTTCAAAAAATTTAACTTCATCTCTTCCCCTACTTCTAAGAGAACCGGCATCTACTTCAATTAATGCAAGAACATCTGGCTTCACTTTTTTGAGTGCATTTACAATTTGCTGGTCAAGTTTTTTGGGAGGGAAAAAAATCCGCCAGAAAAAAAGGTATTGATACCATAATCCTTCCATGCCCTCACAGTATTCTATGTTGTAGGAAATCAGCTTAACCATGAAACTAGTAAATTTTTAGGGTTTATATATTCTTTGGTAATGTGTAATACTTTAGTGTTCTGAAGCAGAGAAAGCACCAATTTATGAACGTTTATCGACTCTAACATTTCTTTGCGGGTGGGGGATGCCCCTTACGGGGTGCCCGCAGTGCAATCCCACCAGCAGAAAAGTGAGTCGGTGCTATCTCTGCTTCATTTTGCTAAAGTATTACGGTAATGTTTAAATAAATGTGAACATAAAAAATATTATGGCAATTGATTTTGATAACACCTTAGATTTTGCATTGGAGAAGATTAGAAACCACGAATATCACGAGTTTGAAATACATCCTGATGAAGTTGAAGTGACACATGAACATGACCTTATTGAAAGGTATGGTAATGCAAAATGGGCTATTGTTGATTTATTGAATCAGAAATATGGCAGGAAAATAGATTTGCAGAATTGGTTAGATCATAAGGAAGATGATGTTGCATATTTCTTGAATGAAGCTGGATCTAATAGTTTACATCATTCAGAATTTAAAGCTCCATGTAAGTTTCATCTGTGGATGGGTGTTTATGGGTTTATTATAGGGATTGAACAAAAAGGAAAAGGATTTGATGCTTCTTTTGTAAATGAACATAAGATTAAAACAAATGAAGGTGCCGCATTTAATTTTTTTAGGAAGTGTAAAGGAAAGGTGTTCTTTGATGATAGTAAAAATACAACCACCATTTTCTACAAAGAACTTTTAAAGTAATCTAGTATTTTCATTTCTATGTACACACTCAAAGAAAAGCCTGAAAATTTTATTGTTAAGGAAAAGAGTAATGTTAAAATCAAGGATCAAGGTAGATTTTTCTATTTCAAACTAATTAAAAAAAATAGAAATACATTAGATGTTGTAAAGGAAATTGCAAAACAACTTAGTATTAAAGAAAAGGAGGTGGGTTTTGCAGGAAGTAAGGATAGAAATGCGATTACGGAACAATTGATTTCAATCCCACGTAAAAAAGTTGATGTAAATATTGATGGTGTTTCTTTAGAATTTGTAGGGCAAGGAGATAAGCCAATTTCATTAGGAGATTTGGATGGTAATTATTTTGAGATTGTAATTTCAAATTATACAGGTAAAATTGATAACATTAATTTTGTTGAAAATTATTTTGATGAACAACGATTCTCACAAAGTAATGCTAAAGTTGGAAAACATTTAGTAAAAAAAGAATTTAAAGAAGCATGTTCAATCTTAGGGTTAGATGTAGTAGGAAATAATTTTATTGGTGCCTTAACAAAAATCCCTCTCCGTATGTTACGTATGTATGTGAATGCTTATCAGAGTTATTTATGGAATGAAACGGTTGCAGAAGTATTAAGGAAAAGAGATGTTGTAAAGGAAATAGATTATTCTTTAGGTACATTTGTCTTCGTTAGAAAAAGAGAAGATTTTCAAGTTCCATTGATTGGTTTTGGTTCAGATGAATTTAAATCAGATGAAATTAAAGAAGTAATCAAAAATATGATGGATAAAGAAGAAATTAGATATAAAGATTTTATTATTAAACAAATTCCACAACTTACATTAGAAGGTGAACCAAGAGATGTGTTTATTGAGGTCAAAGATTTTAAAGTAAGCGGAAACAAGGTTTTGTTTTTCTTGCAGAAAGGATCGTATGCAACAATGGTAATCAGAAAGGTTGCTGGATAAAAATCGTTGGAACAGATTCAAAATTTAAGTGAAATTTATAAGCTAAGAAAGTATCATCTTACAGAATGGTAAAAGTCACATTCAAAATGAAAGGACCTAAAGAAGAGAAAAAAAAAGTTAGATATTACCGTCCACCTTGCGAAGATTATTACCAAGAATAAAAAACTAATTAAAGAACTTGCAAAAAATTAATGGACTTATTTTGATTATTATTACTCATCATTATTATTTATTCTTGTTAT
>PCYG01000042.1:0-3923 GCA_002763025.1 Candidatus Woesearchaeota archaeon CG10_big_fil_rev_8_21_14_0_10_32_24
ATTATTGAATGCCACGTAATTGATCTTCAATATCCTTCAATTGATTTTCTAACTCATCCAATTCTGATTTAGGTGCAACTGGTTTTGGTATTGGAGGAGCCATAGGAATATTAGGTCTTTGAACTATGTTAACGGGTTGTGGTGGAACATTAACTGATTCAATTTGAGGACTTGATGGTGATTCTGGAAACATTTCACCATCTGGTAATTGAGATACAACATTAACAGGCATATCTGGCATTTTTGGTCCTCTTGCCATTTCTCGAGCAGAAATAACTTCTACTTGTTCCATATCATGTTGTTTTTTTCGTCGTTCTTCATATCGTGAGACCGCTTTTAATTTACCCTTAGGCAAATGTTTTTTTAATTTATGTTCAATTAAGGAGTTTAAATCTTGTATATCCGTTTTTAACTGTGTAAATAACATTACTTTTTCTTCTTGGATACGCATAAATTTTTCATGTGCTTGCATAAAAATAATTATTTCTCGTAAAGATTCAAGAATATCTTTTCTAAGACTTTTTGGATCAGATAATTGGACCATATATGCAGGACCTGGTTCTTGTTTAACCACCCTTTTTGTAGTGACACTACTTTTAGGAGAACTCTGCTTCTTTGTAGTTTTTTTCTTAGTCATTCTTTTATGAGTTGTCTTGTGTTTTGCCATGATTTTTAGAACTGTTGAGGTTCATTTAATGAATGATCCACAAAATCTACTTTCTTTTCAACTTCCGCTAATGTATTTTGCCATAATTCCAGTTGGTGGTCTTCTTCATTTTTTAAATCATGAATTTTTAATAATGTTTGCTTAGCATCCTCCAACTTTGATCTAATAGCTTTTACTAATGTTAATACATCATTGTAATCGTCAACTTTTACGAAAACGGGCATTCTTTCCATCATAGTCACCTCTTTATTCTTGAACCTTAAATAAGGTTTTATCTACTTCTAACAATTTATCATGAATAAACTTCATGCTATATTTTAATTTTCCAAAATTATGTTCTTCATTAAATTCTGATTCTTCTAACGAATGATTATATTTTATTAAATGTGTAAAATCTGATTTCAATTCGTCTAATTCACCAAGGATTGTTTGATATACTTCCATCTTAATATATAATGGCCCTTCAGCACCAAAAATTTCTTGTGGTTGCATTGGTCTAGGCATTTTTGGAACTTCTTCAGCACCATCCATTTGTGGCATGTTTGAGTCCATAGAAATATTTAATTTTTTAATTTGTTCTTCACGCCCAACAGGTCTTGATGGAGGTAAAGGTGGTCTTCCAACACCTACTGCTTCTTTCACACTACGAGGTTCAATAATTCTTTGAGAAGGAACACTAGAAGGAAACTTTAATGCGTTTGCTTCTTGTCCTCTCGGAAAAGGAACCTTAGGTACTTTTTTCTTTCCAAATAACCATCCCATAATCTCTTTTAAAGCTAGAGAGCCTATTTAAACTTTGTTTAGTATTTAAGAATAGTAAAACTACTACTCTAAGACGAAAAACTATTTATAAGATCTCACGTTGATAAATTAAATGCGACTAAAAATATTTCTAATTTTTATGATTCTCGTCGCCCCCTCATTTGCATTTGTTGAACTTAATGAAATAATGTTTTCTTCATCTCAAGAATGGGTTGAATTGTATAACCCTTCTACAAATCCTATTAATTTAACTGGTTGGGAGATTAGTGACGCAAAAAGTATTGATCAAATAACCTGTTGTGGATTCATCAATAATTGTTCCCTTATTTTGGAGCCGGAATCTTATGCAATTATCACTCCCCAAAATACAGAGTTATATAATTCTATCAATACCACAGTGCTCCAAATTTGCGTTGATGGCAATTCAATTGGAAATGGGTTAGGAGATAAGGGGGATACTCTTACAATTTACAATGGGACTTATAATGATTCGGTAATTTACGATGGCACTCAAGGAAAAGATGGAACAACAATAGAGAAACGTTCTGATCACACTTTTGGTGAGAGTTTGAGTGTTAATGGTACGCCAGGAGAAAAAAATAGTATATGGGAACTGTCTGCAGAATATAGTTTCCTTCAAATTTCAGAAATTTTGCCAAACCCCTTCAATGAAGATGATTTACAGAAACCAGAAGGGGAGTGGATTGAACTTTACAATAATGCATCTCAAACTATTAATGTAAAAGGGCTAATACTTAAAGATCAGGATGATACACATAAACTCATTATCGCAGATAACAAAGTTGAAGGAGATACATTAATGTGTAGTCATTGTTATAAATTAATTTATCGTGATGGTGATACAGATTTTTCTTTAAATTCAGGTTTTGATGAAGTAAGGTTGTTTTATGAGGATAAACTTTTAGATGCCCTAAGTTATTCTGGTGCCGTTGAAGGTATGAGTTTCAGTCGTTTTGAGGATGGCGTTTTTCTAACAAAACCAACCCCTCAGGAACAGAATATTAAATTAAATAATAAATGCGATTTTGGATTAAATTTAAATCTTGAAAAATCAATTTTTACAGATCAAGAATTTTCTTTTCAAATCATGGCAACAAGAGAGTTTGGTGATTTACAAAATATTACTGCAGTCGGTGCGATTTCTGATTTTTTTGGAAAAACAATTAAAATATACGCACCATTTAAACAGCAAAAAATTACCACCTCTATCAAAAAAAATTATTCTCCAAAAATGCAAGAAGGAATCTATCAGATACAATTTTGGTTTGAAAATTTAACTTGTGAAGACCAAAACATGTTGAATAATAATATCACTAAAATGTTCGCAATCAATCCCTTATATAATCAAATAAATTCTTCTCTTGAAATCATTGCAATCAATGTAGGATCAGATCATCGTGTAAAATGGGGCGAGCAATTTACAACCAAAGTTGAAATTTATAAAGGTGATGAAACCAAAACCTCCGTTCAATTATGGGTAGAACGTAACGGAACAAAATTAAGTGAAATCACGCATGTAAATATTAAGGACAAATACAAAAATTATCCTTTAATCCTTCCAATCCAATTAATTCCAAACTGTAATGAAAATATAGATTCAGGTAAAGCAGAATTGGTGTTAAACGCATTCAATATAACCACAAAAAAAGAATTCACAATCTCCGATGTTGATCCCGACGTTTGTAAAGACCTATTAACTTATATTAAAAATGCAAAGAAAAATTTGACTGCATCTTCAGAAGAATCTATCAAAACTTCTGCTATTTCAACCACTCAAAAATTGACTTATAATCTCATAGATCTTCCTGCATCCGTAGAATCTGGAAATGTATTTAGGTTAAAAGTTCAAATTTTAAATGAGGATAAAGAAAATAGCTTTACGATATCACCTTATATTTATAGAGGAAGTAAATGCTATTCTTGTGATGGAGGTGACAGAGATTCACTCGTAAAAAAAGTGTCTTTAGGAAGTAAAGAAGTCAAAATTACAGAATTTCTTGTAAAAATAGATGAGGGGGTCATACCCGGTGCATACAAATTGAAAGTCAAAATCCTAAAAACAGGGAGAAAAACAACGACTGACTTAACTGAAGATATTTACATTATAAAAAAAGAAGAAATAAAAATTGAGCCCCAGACTCTTAATTTATCAATTTCAACATTATCGAATGTATTACCTGAAACAAATGAAGATTTATATGAAACAAATTCGTTTCAAGAACCCTCAAATTCAAGAAACCATTTAACTGGTATGATTGTATATGAATCAAGTTCAATAAAAGCACAGAAAATGATCCCCTACTTTCTTGTACTCACATTAACTATTCTAAGTTTGATAATCCTATTTAATCGGAAATAATGGTAAATAATCGTAAATAGCGTATGAATTAAGCTCAACTGGTTTAGCACCGCCAAATGAGGCACATTTATGAGTGAAACGAATAAATCTACGTGCCGTGCTGTGCTAAAATAG
>PCYG01000042.1:3951-7237 GCA_002763025.1 Candidatus Woesearchaeota archaeon CG10_big_fil_rev_8_21_14_0_10_32_24
AAACTCATTGGGCCCAGAACGAAATATGTTTAAGAAGGTTAAGATATATTACGAACGAGAATATAAGAAACTTCTTATAATTCCTTTTATTATATTAATTCTAGCTTTGGGTCAAATAGGGTGGCAAGCATCACAGCCCGGACAAGATTTTGTAAACAAAGGAATTAGTTTAAAAGGAGGATCCACGGTTTCATTTGATTATAACCCCTCATATAATTTAAATTCTTTGGAGCAAATTTTACATCAAGAATTCCCTAAAAATGATATCTCCTTTAGATTTTTAGGGGTAGCAGGGAGTATTGAAACCATTGCTATTGATTCAGACATTCAAGAGAAATCACAAATTGATCCTTTCAAAAAAACAATCGCTTCAGAACTTGAAGTTCCTGAAAATACATTAAGTGTTGAAACAATGGGATCTTCTTTAGGAGACAGTTTTTTCAAACAAACCCTCACTGCATTAATTATTGCATTTCTTTTAATGGGAATCGTAGTGTTTTTTTATTTTAGATCTGTTGCACCAAGTTTAGCAGTTATTTTAGCAGCAGCATCAGACATTATTGTTACACTTGCAGTTTTCAATTTAACAGGTATTAAATTAAGTACAGCAGGCATCGCAGCATTCTTAATGTTGATTGGATATTCTGTAGATACAGACATTTTGTTAAGCACACGGGTCTTAAAACGCGTAGGTGATGGGTCTGTAATGGAACGTATATATGGTGCTATGAAAACAGGTTTCACCATGAGTGCAACTACTTTAGCAGCGGTTCTTGTTGCAATGATTTTTGCAGAGTCTGAAGTCATAAAACAAATTATGATTATCCTATTCATTGGTTTATTAGTAGATTTAGTTATGACCTGGATTCAAAATACAGGAATCTTACGAATTTATTTAGAAAGGAAGGAGAAAAAAGCACAATGAGTTCATATAAGAAAATATTTACACATTGGAGAATGATTTTGCTACTTGTTTTTCTTTTATTCTCAGTTGTTGCTATTAAACCTCAAATTTTTGGAACTGAGGGGGTTATTATTAATAGTGTAGGACAAAATGCAAGTATTGCACAGCAAGGCCTTCAAAATCCGGCATCCACTCTTCCTCCTTTATCACGGGAAAAAGTGATTGCAATAAATTCCAATAAAATTTCAACAATAGAAGATTTTGTAAATGCAGAATCTGAGTTAGACCCTCAAAAAATTGTACATGTAGAAACAACAAAGGGGACTTACAACTTTCTTCCTGATGTTATAAATGAAAAAGCAACATTAAATTTACGTATCTCTGATGCACCATCTTCAAATTTAAGAAAAGGACTTGATCTTGCTGGAGGGACGAGAGTTCTTTTAGAATTTCAAGAAGAAGTTTCACAAGAAGACCTTGACACAACTGTTGCAAGTTTACAAGAACGTCTTAATGTATATGGGTTAAGTGATGTAATTGTTCGTCCTGCAAAAGATTTGCAAGGAAATGATTTTATTTTAGTAGAAATTGCAGGGGTAACAGAAGAAGAAGTTAAAGAATTATTATCTAAACAAGGAAAATTTGAAGCAAATATTGCAAACCAAACCGTGTTCCGTGGTGGAAAGAAAGATATTACTTATGTATGTAGAAGTGCAGATTGTTCAGGTATTGGAGGACAGGGAGGCGCGTGTTTCAGATTCGGTGAAGGTTATAGCTGTAGATTCTTTTTTGCAATCACATTAAGTCCAGAAGCGGCAGAGCAACAATCAGCAGCAACAGGAAAATTAGAGGTTATTGGTGGTGGTTCCAATGGTTATCTCAGTGAGCCATTAGTATTAATGTTAGATGATGCAGAAGTAGATTCTTTAAGCATTGGTGCGGATTTAAAAGGAAGTAAAACCACTCAAATTCAAATATCTGGTTCAGGTGTTGGTGCTACAGAACAGGAAGCAGTAAAAGTAGCTCAACAAAATATGAAACGTCTCCAAACAATTCTTTTAACGGGAAGTCTTCCAGTGAAATTAGAAATTGTAAAAATGGATACTATTTCATCTTCATTAGGACAAGAATTTCTTGATAATGTATTTTTAGTTGCAGGTCTTGTCGCCTTAGCTGTATGTTCTGTAGTTTTCATACGTTACAGAAAATTAAAAATAGTTGTTCCGATGATTTTAACATTATTTTCCGAAGTAATCTTAATTTTAGGTTTTGCGGCATTTGTCGGATGGAATCTAGACTTGGCAGCAATTGCAGGTATCATTATCGTAATGGGAACCGGTGTTGATCATTTAATTGTGATTACAGATGAATCAATGCGTGGTCAAGATGAAACCAACTGGAGCAAACGTCTTAAGAATGCAATGTTTATTGTAATGGGTGCATACTTAACAACTGTTTCAGGCATGATTCCTTTGTATTGGGCAGGAGCAGGATTATTGAAAGGATTTGCATTAACAACAATTGCAGGTATCACCTTTGGTGTTTTAATTGCACGACCTGCGTTTGCAGTAGTTATTGAAGAACTCATTGGAAATAAAGACGATTAACAGGATTCATCATTTACTTTTTAGAATTTGATTTTCATACCTTAAAATTTTATAAGATATGTTAGGATTTCTTTGACAATAATTTTAATATTGCATAAGGAACTACAAATGCTATTGCAAAAACTATACCCGCAGTTAAAGGATTTTGTGTTATAGGATGCGATTCTAATTTACTAATAAAAAAGTGAGATGCAAAAAACATAATCACAAGATTAACAATTGCAATTATGGGTACTAAAATATTTGTCCAAAAATGATGACTTTTATGCATTTCCCCTACACTAGTTATGAGATGATTGTATAAAAATCCAAATGAAACACCTAATAATATCATCATAAAATACAATATGGTTGCACTAAACACAATTAAAAAGGGTACCACTATTAAAGATACAGTAAGATTTGCAAAAATAATAACTATTAAGGCAGACCAAAAGACCACTCTAGAAAATGAGGTGCTTTGTTGAACATCATGTTCCATAAATTTCTCAGCCTTTCTTAATTCCCGCTCAGTCCATCCCTTTTCAATAAGTTCTAATCGTCTCTTTTTTTTCATCGTAATATATACTGAAACGCATCAGGAATTTGTAACTCATTAATACGTTTCATATAGACTAGTCCGTAAAAGTTACAGATTTCACTTACGGACTAGTATATATCACAAAATTGAAAAGTATTAAAACTTTTCCTATTATAGGATGCTGGGTACTTAAGCTGGCCCTTGCAATCTTTTTCTCAAAAGACCTGAAATTAGGATCCCGGCAGCATCATTAAT
>PCYG01000075.1:0-3835 GCA_002763025.1 Candidatus Woesearchaeota archaeon CG10_big_fil_rev_8_21_14_0_10_32_24
AAGGATTAATTGTCCGACACAGCAGATATTTATACAACATTTAGTTAAAGATCAATTAAATAAGAAAGATTTAAAAAGAGTTCATTAATTGAAAATCTACTTCTAAATAAATGAAGTAGGAATTTCAAATGAGACCATTAAAAAACATTTACGAATATATTACACCAACGGAACTTGAAAATATTAAAGAATTTTCAAAAGGAAAGAGTTCTCCTTTTTGGATTATTGATCTCAAAAAAGTAGGTGAAAATTATGATGAATTACAAAAAAATCTTCCCGTGGCTAAAATTTACTATGCAGTAAAGGCTAATCCTTCTGATGAGGTCCTTCGTGTTTTAGCTCAGCGAGGATCTTATTTTGATGTTGCTTCAGTGTATGAAGTAGATCAATTACTTGCTTTAGGAATTAGTCCTGAAAGAATGAGTTATGGTAACACTATTAAAAAAGACAAAGAGATAAAGTATGCTTATGAAAAAGGAATTAGACTTTTTGCTACTGATTCTGTTAGTGATGTAGAATCTTTAGCTAAAGAAGCCCCTAATTCTAAAATTATTTTTAGATTATTATTAGGTGGATCTAGTAGTGCTGATTGGCCACTTTCTAAAAAATTTGGAGCTCATCAAGGGATGGTTTATGAACTTGTCATTAAAGCAAAAGAATTAGGTTTAATACCTCATGGATTATGTTTTCATGTAGGCTCACAACAACGTGATGTTGGTCAATGGGATACTGCTTTAGGTCAATGTTCTCACATTTTTAATGATCTTAAAAAAGTTGGCATTGAATTGAAAATGATTGATATTGGCGGAGGATTACCTGCAAAATATGTTAATCCGGCCCAAGACCTTGAAGAATATACTGAAGTCATAAAAAAATATTTGAAAGAGGAATTTAGTGACATTCCTGAAATTATTATTGAACCTGGAAGATCTATTGTAGGTGATTGTGGAATTATGGTAGCAGAAGTAGTTAACGTTGCTAAAAAATCTACTCATAGTGCTACGTCCTGGGTTTTCTTAGATGTAGGAAAATTTAGAGGTTTAATTGAAACAATTGATGAATCAATTAAATATCCTATATTTTTAGAACGATACTTAGAAAAAAAAGCAGATGAATATGTAGAATGTATTCTTGCCGGACCAAGTTGTGATAGCATGGATATAATGTATGAAAATGATAAATGTAAATTACCAGCAGACATTTCTAAAGGTGACAGAGTCTACATTCTAACCACAGGAGCATATACATATAGTTATACTTCTGTATGTTTTAACGGGTTTCCTCCACCTTCAATTTATTATATCAATTAAGAATCAAAATAAATTATACCACCTAGTTAGGCAATTGGTTGATTATTGAACAGAAATAATAATACTTACCCTCTCTAATCCTTTTCTATTAAATTAATTTCTTAAGCCATTCTAAACTAGACAAAAAGGAAAAGCGCCCCCGCCGGGATTCGAACCCGAGTCACTGCCTTACTTCCCAATCATCTTGGACGAAAGGGCAGTATGATAGTCCGGATTGTGTTAACATACCTAAAGTATAGTTATCTACACTACAGGGGCACTATTATGCCCAAACCATATCCCCTTTAAAAAGATTTCTGAAGATACACCTATTTTTCCTTTCGAAAACCAGCGTCATTGCATTCTGAGGTGTGCTCAATTCCTTTTACTCATTTCATTTCGCAAACCACGGTCACTGCGTTCGGGGGTTTACTCATTTCATTTCGCAAACCTTATAAATCAAGTTTAACCTAAGGATTTTATGAGCAAAAGGGTCATTTTAGGTTTAATAGAAAGTATTAAAATTCTTACAGATAAAGAGGAGGAATTGGTTATTGCACGGATTGATACGGGTGCAACTACATCTTCTATAGATATGTATTTAGCGGAGAAATTAGGACTTCAAATTTCAGATGAAGAAAAAATTGTAAAGTCTGCTTCAGGTATTGAAAAACGACAGATGGTTTTTGCAAAAATTGCAATTGGTGGTTATGAAATTGAAGATTATTTTACATTAGCTGATAGGCATCACTTGACCTATTCAGTTTTAATTGGCCAAAATATTTTAAAACAAGGAGAATTTATTGTTGATCCTTTGAAAGGTGAAGATCAATGAAAGCTGCATTAATATCTTTAGGAAGTAAAAGTTCCATGATGACGGCTGAAGCTATGAAAAAATATTTTGATGAAGTTGATGTCCTTCAACTAAGAGATATTGAAGTGAATCTTGGAAAAGAAAGCGGTATTTTATATCAAGGTGAACCAATGAAGGATTACGATTGTGTTTTCTTGAAGGGTTCTTTTAGATATGCAAATATTTTACGTTCAATTGCATCCATGTTAGAAAAAAAAGTTGCATACATGCCCATTCCTGCAGATGCATTTAGTACAGTCCATAATAAATTATTATCACATCTTAAAATGCAACAGGACAATATTCCGATGCCAAGAACGTATGTTTCTTCAACAATTGAAGCTGCTAAGAGATTATTGAATCGTGTGAGTTATCCGATTGTAATGAAATTTCCTGAAGGAACGCAAGGAAAGGGTGTCATGTTTGCGGATTCTGTGAGTTCTGCGGTTTCATTACTTGATGCGTTAGTAGCATTAAATCAACCAGTTATCATTCAGGAATATGTTGAAACTGGTGGGACAGATATCCGGGCAATTGTTGTAGGTGATAAAGTTGTAGCATCATACAAAAGAAGGGCACAGAAAGAAGATAAACGATCAAATATTCATGCTGGTGGTTCTGGGGAAGCAGTACTTCTAAGTTGGGAAGCTGCAAAAGTAGCTGTGCAAACTGCAAAGGCTTTAGGTATTGATATATGTGGTGTTGACATTTTAGAAAGTCCTTTAGGACCTGTTATCATTGAAGCTAATTTATCTCCAGGATTACAAGGCATAAGTCAAATTTCACCCGTTGATATTCCAGATGCAATGGCACGATTCATGTATGAGCAAACTAAAAAAATTGTTGAGAAAAAAAGAAATATTGGCGCTGCTGCTGTGTTACGAGATATTTCTATAGATCAACCAAAGAAAGAAAATGGTAATGGGCACGCAATCATATCTCCTTTAAAGATCAATGGGGATCGGATTATTCTTCCTGATTTTGTAAATAAAATTGCAAAATTTTCTGAATCAAAAGAATATTCAATAAAAGCATCTAAGGGTAATGTTGTCATTGAAGAATTTGAAATGTAATTTATTTCTTGATTGGTTCCATACATCGATGCTTGCTTCGTTGGAATTTTTATTTTTTAGATTTTTTTTTTGAAGGTTTTATTCCAACAACTTCTGTTTTTATTTCTGCTTTTACTTCTTCCTTAACTTCTTTCTTTGCTGCTTTTCTTTTTACAGCTTCAACAACCACTTCTTGAATTTGTTCAGGATTATTTCGTGGTTTGAATCCAAGAATATAAATTATTGGAAGAAGACCAGCTGTATTTAGAATAAATATTGCAATAAACCACCCTTTTTGGTTGTGTTTGCCCGCATACCATAACGCAACACCTTTCCATACTAAAGTCCATATTAATAAACAGAAGATAAAAAATGTACTATACACAGGATGTTGATAAATTTGGTTCAAGTACCAGGCCATAGAATCTTTTTGAGAAGATGTGATATTTAAATATGTCTATTCTCCTTTAGTATTTTTGGATAAATAGTATATGAACAAACATCAAGAGTAATTGAGAAGACTCATTTAAGGTAATTATTTAGCTTTCTGAAGCAGAGAAAGCACCAATTTATGAACGTTTATCGACTCTAACATTTCTTTGCGGGTGGGGGAAGCCCCTTACGGGGTGCCCGCAGTGCAA
>PCYG01000075.1:3843-5395 GCA_002763025.1 Candidatus Woesearchaeota archaeon CG10_big_fil_rev_8_21_14_0_10_32_24
AGTGCAATCCAACCAGCAGAAAAGTGAGTCGGTGCTATCTCTGCTTCATTTTGCTAAAGTATTACCATTTAAGTAAACTTTTATAAACAAAAACATCCTTCTATCTCGTAAAAGGAGGTACGATATGGGATTCTTAGATTGGTTCATAGGAAGTAAGAAAGTTGAAGGGAATGTTTCTATAGAGAAATTACATCCTGATCGGAAGATTCCTCCACATGCGCAAACTCCAACTCTTGCACAAAATGTAGATAATCATCAAGAAATAAAAAAACTAAGTATTGGAAAATCTAACTCACCAGATTTACAAAACCCATTCCCACAAATTACAAAAACCATTTCTCCAACTATTAATCAGAAAATGACAGCACCACTTGAAAAAATGACAGAATTTGTGGGTGCGACTGGAAAAAAGAAACTTGGTTATTGGGTAATTGTGTTTATTTTAATAAATTCTATTTTAGGATCGTCATTATTTTATCTTCCTTCTGAAGGCATGTTGAGTTCAGGTGCCGCTTCTATTGTTGCATGGATTATCATTTTTATTATTGCAACCTGGATGATGTTATACATTGGAGAATTAATTACCACATATCCGAGTTCCGGAGGAACGTATGAATTTTGTAAAAGAGCATATGGGCGATTTGGTTCTTTTTCTGCAGGATGGTTAATCTGGCTCGCAGGAAATTTTGGGATGGCATTAAACATTGTTGCTGCTGCAGAATACTTTATTCCTGGATCACCACAAGGAGGAGTTTTAATTTTACGCATTATATTTGCATTAATTTGGATTATCGCTTTAAATTACATGGCGTTCCGTGGTATTGACGCAGGTACAACAATGTTATTGGTATTTGGAGTGATTGCAACATTTGTATTGTTTTTAATGACTTTTCCTTCGTTCATTGATTTTAGTGCAATTTTACAAGGAACATTTAAATCGCCATTTAATCCTGCATTCATGCAACCATTTTTCCAAGGTGTTGGAGGGATCGGTTTCTTTGCAGGATTAGGATTATCTTTATTTTTAATCAGTGAAGCATTCTTAGGTTTTGAAACAATTACATATCTTGCAAATGAAGTTAAAGAACCAAAAAAATTACACAAACCTCTCATTGCTGCAATGATTATTTGTGGTATTTTAATGAGTCTTTACGTCTTTTCTTCATTGGGTACTGTAAGATATGCAGATTATGTTCAAGATGCACGTCCATTTGCAGTACAAGCATTAAACACAATAGGACAAAAAGGACAAGACATTGTGGTGTTTGGCATGTATCTGATGATTATTGGTGCTGCTGCTGCATGGCCAATTACAGGTAGTAGATTAATTCAAGCAATGGCGAAAGATAAATTGTTTATTACACAACTTGCTGTATTACATCCAAAACATAAATCTCCTCATAGAGCAGTGTATTTTCAAACATTAGCAATTTCATTATTTACATTCGTTTTATTTAGGGGATATTATGTTGCATGGAAAGACCCTTATCGTACAGTGTATTTGATTTTTGTATTACTTAGTTTACTGGTGATTGGGATGGTACTAATGACA
>PCYG01000075.1:5410-7895 GCA_002763025.1 Candidatus Woesearchaeota archaeon CG10_big_fil_rev_8_21_14_0_10_32_24
TTGCAGTTCTTGTTGGTAATTGGATTATGATTGAACATGCGGTTGCAACAACAATTATATCATTAACAGTATCATTCATATTTGTAGGTGTACCATTTTATTTCATGGTAGAAATGTTTTTTAATCCAAATGCCATTAGGGAAATGAATGAAAAATTATCATTTTTTTCTGTCATCTTTGAAAAAATATTTTATCCTTTCTCTATCAGAAGAAAATTGTTAAAAGAAATGGGAGATATGCGTGGAAAAGTTATTTTAGAACACGGTTGTTCAGTTGGATTATTAACAGAAAAATTAGCACAGAAAGTGGGACCACAGGGAAAGATAATTGCAACAGATTTCTCATTACATAAAGTCAAAAAAGCCGATGAACGTACAAAGAATTTAGACCATGTTACAGTACACCATCACCCAGATTTGAAAGATTTCACATTGCCTTTGAAAGAACAAGTTGATGGGATCATTTCTGTTGGAATGTTATCATATATGCAGAAACCTGAACAAATTTTGAAAAGTATGGCTCAACATGTGAAGAAAGGAGGAGAAATTGTTTTCCTTGATTTTGACAAATTCTTTTATATTATCCCAAATGTAAAATGGGTGCAATCGGATTCACAATTGATTGGCATCTTTAAACAGGCTGGATTTGATGTGCAAGTTGAACGGAAAAGGGGATTATTGTGGAAATACATTAATGTGTATGGTGTGAAGGTTTGATTGTTTGCGAATGGGTTCATATCCCGCTGCTTGCAGCGACTAATTGAGAGCAAACACATAAAAACAAAATTGTTTTTAGTGCAAAAATGAGATTCATTTTTTGCACCAAAAACACAATATTAACTTAAACATACCCCTCAGCTTGCTGTGGTTGGGTTTTTGATTAATCGCCTTTAATAATCTCATTTACAATGTTCTTTACATAATCCGCTGATAAGGCAAATCCTAATCCTTCATACCCTGGAATTTTTAAGGTGTTCATTCCGATAACTTCTCCTTCAATGTTAATTAATGGTCCTCCTGAATTACCAGGGTTAATAGGCACATCAATTTGTACATAAGAATTTCCATTTATTTCTCTATCAACTGCACTGATAATACCTTGTGTTACTGTATAATCTAAACCAATTGGACTACCCACTGCAATCACTTTTTCACCTGCTTTAACACCAACAGAACTTACAAAATTTAAATATTTAAATCCAGTTTCATTGATATATAAAACGGCTATATCCGCATTTTTAGAATACCCTACAATTCTCACTCCAAACGTTTCTCCTTTAGAATTTATAACTGATGCTGCCGTTGCGCCCTTGATAACATGATAATTAGTTACTAGATATCCATTACTCCTGACAAAAAAACCACTCCCAGACCCAATATTAGTTTTAATACTTACAATAGCTGGAATAACTTCTTCAATTATTTCTGAAAAATCTTGGTTTGATAATTTTAAAGTTCTAACTTTATCTTCAAGTTTTGTTAGTTGTTCTTTATTATCTGTTTTAACTTGTAACAAATCTTTATTCAACGATTGAATTTCCGTTGTTTTAACATTTAGATCGCCAGTTAATACTTTAACATCTTTATCTACTAACAAAATATTATCTTGTAAATCTTGAATATTCTTACTTAATACATCAACTGAAGATTCTAATAATTGTTGTGTTTGCGTAATTTGTGAATTAAAGTATAAAAATAAACTAACAGTAACAAAAAGTAATATGATTCCATAGATCAAATGGATTTTTATTTCTTTTTTCATTTAATCAGTAAAGTAGAAATAGTTTATAAGGTTTTTCAGATGTAAAAAATAAGAAATAAGAGAATCTTTATTTAGGACTAAATCTAATCTTCTCCACCTTCATCTTCAACTGATTTCTTTTTATAAAGGTGTTTTCCACATTGCTTACAATACTTAGCACCATTCTCGTGTTCTATTAAACCACATTTGGTACATTTTCTTTGAGTTTTTCCGGTGGTTGCAATTACAATTTTCAATAACTTTCCCAGTTGCCAGGGAATCAATGCAAGGCCAGATAAAATCATTGCAACAGTAATCCCTTTTCCCCATGGAGATAAAGGTGTAACATCACCATACCCAACTGTTGATAATGTCACAATGGAAAAATAAAGAGAATTCCAAATAGTTCCAAAACCACCAGGATTAATTTTATTTTCAACAGCCCAAATAAATCCAGACGAGACAAAAAGAATTGTAAAAACAGTCAGAACAATCCTAATAAGAACTAATTGAGTATCTGATAAATTTCCAAACATTGTGTCTTTAGATTTGAAAATACGTTGGAAACGTAAGATCCGTAAAATCCGAAAAATTCGTAAGATCCGAAAAATTCTAAGGAAAGATAAATTAACGAAATTTACAGCAACTGGTAAAATAGATGCAAGGTCTATGATACTATAAATATTAAAGAAATGTTTGGTCTTTTTCTTTGCAACCCACATCCTGGCAGAATATTCTAACACAA
>PCYG01000060.1 GCA_002763025.1 Candidatus Woesearchaeota archaeon CG10_big_fil_rev_8_21_14_0_10_32_24
AATAAACCATTAGCGATCCAGGAAGTAGAATGGGATATTGAACAAGCACAAAAACAGGGATATAAACATTTCATGATCAAAGAAATTATGGAACAACCAAAAGTTGTAGAAAATCAATTGAAAGTTCCATTTAATTTTGAATCAAAACCAAAAATGATTCACATTGTTGCATGTGGTGGTGCTGGATTTGCAGGTATTTTAGGAGAATATATCATTGAAGAAATTTCTGGAATTCCTACAAGATTTTATCACGGATCTGAATTTAGATACCGAAAACCAATTCTTCATAAACAAGATTTGGTTGTTGCAATTTCACAAAGTGGGGAAACAGCAGATACACTTGCTGCAATCCGAGAAGCAAAAAAATCAGAAACACAAACATTAGGAATTATTAATGTTGTGGGTAGTACGATTGCACGTGAATCTGATGACGTTATTTATACACGAGCAGGACCTGAAATTAGTGTTGCATCCACAAAAGCATTTCTGGCACAGATTTTAAGCATGTATCAATTAGCTCATGGATTAAATAATGAAGTATTTGCATTTCAGGATTACAAAGAAATGATTAAACAATTATTACAATTAGACACACAAATTAAACAATTAGCAGAAAAATATTTCAAATATCAAAATTTTATTTATATTGGCCGAAATAGAAATTATGCCATTGCATTAGAAGGAGCATTGAAGTTAAAGGAAATCGCCTATATTCATGCTGAAGCTTATCCCGCTGGAGAATTAAAACATGGCCCTCTTGCATTAGTCTCAGAAGATATGCCCACATTTGCAATTTGTCCACAAGATGAATTTTACGAAAAAACATTTAGCAATATTCAAGAAGTAAAAGCACGAAATGGAAAAGTGATAAGTTTAGCAACAGAAGGAGACGAAAATATAAAATTAGTCAGTGATGATGTGATTTATATCCCAAAAGTACATTCAATTCTATACCCCTTATTAGAAACAATTCCAATCCATTTATTTGCATACCATATTGCAGATTTGCGAGAAAGTGATATTGACAAACCACGGAACTTGGCAAAAAGTGTAACAGTAGAATAATATCTCAATTACAACAATCAATATAAACCTTCCAATCCCACATAAATTCATGAAATATGCTCACCTTGCAGATTTGCATCTTGGATCATGGAGAGATGAGAAAATGCGTACACTTTCTACAAAAGCATTTCTCATGGCAATAAATGAATGCCAAAAAGAGAATGTAGATTTTATCCTTTTTGCAGGGGATTTATTTAACACCTCACTTCCTGCACTAGATACTCTTAAAATTGTCACAAAAAAATTAAAAGAATTACATGATAGAAATATTCCTTTATATGTGATTCCAGGTTCGCATGATTTCTCACCTTCCGGAAAAACAATGATTGATGTCTTAGAAAATGCAGGCATCTTAAAAAATGTATTCAAAGGAGAAGTAATTGATAAAACATTACATCTTGAATTTACAACAGATCCTAAAACAGGAGCTAAAATTACAGGCGTCTTAGGAAGACGAGGCATGCTAGACAGAAATTATTATGAAAACCTATGTTTAGATCAACAGGAAGGTTACAAAATTTTCATGTTCCATACATCCGTTACAGAATTAATGCCTATAGATTTAGAATTAATTGAATCCCAACCACTTTCAGCATTTCCAAAAGGATGTCATTATTACGCGGGAGGACATATTCATCATCCAAATTTAATTGAAACTGAAGATTATGTTGCAAGTTATACTGGATCTTTATTTCCCGTAAACTTCCAAGAATTACAAAAATATGGAAAGGGAGGATATTACATAATCACATATGAAAACAATCATCAAAATATTAAATGGGAAGCTTTAGAACCAATGAAACATCAAGGATTAAGTTTAAACTGTGCAACAAAATCACCAGAGAAGATTACATGTGAAATCCTGAGCCATTTTAACAATCAAGATTTAAATGAAACTGTAATTACAATAAAATTGAAAGGAAAAATCCAAAATGGAAATGTGTCAGATATAAATTTTAAACATATCTTTGAACAATTATACAACCAAGGTGCGTATTTCATTATGAAGAATACAAACAAGTTACAATCTGAGAATTTTCAAGAGATGATAATATCCAATACAAATCCCGAATTTGTAGAAGAAGAAATTATTAAAGAACATTTACAACAACAGGATTTATTTGATAAAGATAAAGAATTTGAATTAACCAAGCAATTAATTTCTGCCTTAAACACCTTTAAGAAAGAAGGTGAAAAAATTTCAGATTATAATAAAAGAGTGATTGAAGAAATTAAAAAATCCATGTAAGGATTTTTTTATTTATACTTCCCATACAATTAAAAAATCAATTTAAAGATTCTTTTATCTATACTTCCCATACAATTAAAAAATAATATTAAAAAAAAAAGAAAAAAAAAGAATTACTTCTTTTTAGACATCCAGTACCACACACCTGCAACAATTGCAATCAATGCAAGTACTGCCCAAGGCCACACGGGTTGAGATCTTACTGGTGCCTCTGCCTTTGCAACAGGTTCTTCACCGGTTACTTCAGGCACTGGTTTCTCAACTGCAGTTTCGGTTCCTGCTGCTTGTCCTGCTGTTTCTGCAACATTATCTGTTACACGCTCACCAATAATGAAATAACTAAATCCTGGAGTCTTAGCAGAGAAATGGATATACTGACCATCATCTGTTCCTAAAACTGTATTTAATTGATTCCATACCTCGTTGTTGTAACGGAATAAAGCAACATTTTCTTTACTAAGACCTTTATCAGTTAGCCAAGATTTCTCAACTTTGAAATCTATTTGACCTTTGCTAATAAACTCCTCTTTCAACGCAGTACTTTTTGAGACGTCAATCTTTCGGTAGATTTCTTTCTCAAAGCTTTTAACTGTTGTCGGGAAACTATCCACTTTTGCAACACTTACCCACGCACCATAAACAGTTTCTCCAACATCAAACTGAACATTTGTGAAACCAATTGCACCGTTTGATACTGGGACATTTGCCGTTTCACCTGCATTAATGGATGTCCAGACAGTTTTTGCAGATTGTCCTGAAACACCACCTGAACTTCCACCTGATGAACCACCCGATCCTCCACCACTACTTGAAGTAGATGTTATGAAACTTGTTGAACCAGATCCTTCATTTAATGCATCATCACGACATCTTACATAATAAGTATATGAAGTTCCACTTGAGAGGCTGTCCGGTGTTGCACTGTGGGATGTTCCGCCAGTTGTTGGAAATCCAATCATACTTCCCCAACTATCAGTTGTACCATAACGACATGTTGCTGCTTCTGAAGTTGTAGCAGATAAAACTGCACTAGTTTTTGTCAGTGATGAAGAACTTACAGTTACAGATGTTGTAACATTATCCAGATACAAGGTACTAAACCCGGTCGGAACTGCGATGGTAGATCCATTCCAAGTACAATTTACCGTCCAGTTAGCTTCACCTAAACTAATAGAGGCTACATTTGGAAATAAACTCTGGTTATTTCTTAATACTGTTGAAGTTCCATTTAATGTTGTAGTATTAACTCCATTAGCCAGATAACTTCCGGTACTGTTGGTGATTAAAAGTTCACAAGAAGCTGTCTGTGAACTGGTCTTGGTATGATTCAACAACCAGCTACTTAAACTAAAAGTGAATGATGAACTCAACGAAGTACTGTTAATTGATGTATCTTTCACGTAAGTTCCATTTGCAGGAGCAGTTACATCAACGTTAAGCACTTCAAGGGTATAATTGCTTGAAGACATGGCATTATTCTCAGTATAATCCGTACAATTTGCACCCCATGTATGATTCCCTGCACTTAAAGTCGTGCTTGTCAACAGAATACCTGCACCAGTATTATTCAATACGGTAGTATTAGTTGCCACCGTAGCACCATCAACAAAGACATCACAAGTTGCATTAGGTGAATTGTCATCTGTGTAATTAAATGTCAATGATGGTGTTGTATCATCTGTCCACGTCCAGTTAGCCGGACTAATTAAATCAACAGTTGGCACAGTAGAATCTAAAGTCAAAGTATACGTATCTGATACAATATCGGTGCTGTTAAAAGTACAGTTAGTAAACCACGTTGATACT
>PCYG01000031.1:0-1800 GCA_002763025.1 Candidatus Woesearchaeota archaeon CG10_big_fil_rev_8_21_14_0_10_32_24
TAACATTGATGTAAAACCTCCTAAGAAAGATGTCTCTAGAAGTATGGATGTATTTTATAATCCTATTATGGTTTCTAATCGGAACATTTCAATCACGATTTTAAATGCACTTTGGAAAAAAAACATGCATCTTGCATTACCCTTAGCTGGATCTGGGATTCGCGCATTACGATTTTTGAAGGAAGTGAAACATATTGAAAATTTATTTGTAAATGATCTTAAAGAAAATTTTCCTGATAAGTTTCAAAAAACATTGATGTTAAATAATTTGAAAGCTTCAAAAGTGCATGTTTTCAATGAAGATGCTTCCCAATTTTTATTCAAACAAGAAAAGTTAGATTATATAGATGTAGATCCATTCGGTTCTCCCAATCCTTTTTTATCTTCTGCAGTTGCATCAATTTCACGACAGGGTATTCTTGCGATTACAGCAACTGATACGGCTGCATTAACGGGAACCTACCCAAAAGTAACCCTAAGAAAATATTGGGCAAGGAATATCAAAAATTTTATGATGCACGAAATTGGGCTCAGAATATTAATTAGAAAAGTACAATTACAAGGGATCCAGTTCGATAAAGCATTAATTCCTATTTTGTCATATCATAAGGACCATTATTTCCGTGTGTATTTTGTGTCCGAGAAAGGCAAGGAGAAATGTGATGCAATCTTAAAACAACATCAATATTTATTATTTAATTCTAAAACTATCGAATTTAAATTCTCTAAATTTAATCTTGAAGAAGAATTTGATTATCTTGGACCATTATGGGTAGGGGATTTGAAAGATCAAAAGTTGATTACAAAAATGTGTAAAATTAATACACATCCAGAAGAACAAAATTTTTTAGAATTATTGCGTGATGAAAAGGATCTTGTGGGATTTTATGATTTGAATGTTCTTGGTAGTAAATATCAATTACAAACACCTAGGATGGAAGATACATTAAAAAAATTAAATGGAACACGTACTCACTTTTCTTTGATGGGTTTGAAAACAACAAAATCCTTAAAAGAGATTGTGGGTTTACTTAACAAATGAATTTCATGAAAAAATTAACTCCTGAACAAAAACATGTTTTGATTAATAAAGGAACAGAACCTCCAGGAACAGGAAAATTACTTTACAATAAAGAAAAGGGAATTTATCAATGTGCACAATGTGGCACAGATTTATTTTTTTCAGATACGAAATTTGATGCAGGATGTGGATGGCCTAGTTTCTTTGATGCAAAAAATGTTGAGTTACATGAAGATAAATCTTTAGGTATGGTAAGAACAGAAGTGGTGTGTAAGAAATGTGGGGGGCATCTTGGTCATTTGTTTGATGATGGTCCAAAACCAACAGGACAAAGATATTGTATTAATTCTGTGGCCTTGGAGTTTAAGAAAAAATGAAATATGTAGAATTAAATACTTTTTTGAAAATTGTAGGGCTTGCAACGAGCGGTGGAGAGGCAAAGCAATTAATCCAATCTGGAGAAATATTGGTTAATGGTGTTTCTGAAACACGTAATCGTAAGAAACTTGTTGTGGGAGATCGTGTTACATTTAAGGGTCAAGAGTTTGATGTTGTTTCTGATGTTACAAAAATGGGTGAAGAATAATAATCTCAACAAAATAGATTTTTAATTAAATTCTTTGATACCGGCCAACCAATTCTGTTTCTTCAATGATGTGTTCTTTCATTGCATCTTCAATCTCTTTTTTGGTTGCACCTTCCTTTAAATTTAAAGTGATGTCAAGTGCATATAACTTAAAGAAATAACGATGCTCTTTTGGTTCATATTGAGAAGGCGG
>PCYG01000031.1:1850-7036 GCA_002763025.1 Candidatus Woesearchaeota archaeon CG10_big_fil_rev_8_21_14_0_10_32_24
GAATACGATCCAATGATCCCATATTTGTTCTGGTCTAACTTGAGCAGGAACATCAGGATCATCCATTATTAAAACTAAAGATTTTGTATTACCTGGAATGTTAGATATTGTTAAAGGCGGATTGATATTTTCTCCATCACAGGTATATTTACGAGGGATTTTCTCATTATTTTCAAATATTGGGCTTGTAAGTTTCATGACATTCACCTTTTTTTGTACATTTTCTTGAGGTATTGGCGTTGTACATTCAATTAAAAATAGTTATATTGTTATTATTAAAATATAGTGAGTTTCCATTAAAAGCGAACAATATTAACTTCGTTTAAGCGAACTATATATGAAATTCCATTTGGTAATTAAGGAATTTCAGTATACAATAAACTATTTTTCTCATAGATAGAATAAAATAATTAGAGTATAAAAAATTAACTATGGATTTAACCTAATGCAAGGTCCATACCTGAGATTTCTGCTGATTGAACATTTTCAATTTCTTGCATATCTTCTGCAATTTTTTCAAAATCTGAACCTTCAACTTCAAACATTCCAAGAACAAGAACTGCTTTTAATCCGAATGCAATTGGGTCTTCTTTAACTTGCATCTGTCCTATTGCACCAGCTTTACGGGCAATTGCTTCTGCTTGTTCTTTAATTGGACCTAAATCTACTTCTACACCTTCTGGCATTATTTTAAATGTAACTACTGCTTTTCCCATTTTATATCATACCTCCTATTGCTAATAAAATTCTCACCATAAAAACAAATGTAATTAGGAAAATAATGATAATTTGAATTGCAATTGCAAGAAGAAACGCTCCTAATGCTTTTCCACGACTAATTTGATGATATATTGATAATCCGATTATGTTCAAATAAATACTATAAATTATTACGCCAAAGAATAATAATTGTGAGATTATAACAATAAACAAGTTTGTTTTTGTATTTTGATTCATGACAAAAAATATGGCACCTAAAAAGATCCCTATTAACAAAGAGGGAACCGTACCATAAACATATGCTGTAACTGTGTCTTTGTATTTTCCCTTTCCTTTAAATAAATGCAATAACAAATGTATTGAACCTGTAATTACAAAAAATCCTATAAGGCCAGTTATAACAAGAAGGAAATAAAGGGTGATTGAATTTAAATTAAAAAAAGTAGTTAAATTATAATCACGACTTGTAAAAAGAGAATTAGTTAAAACAAATACTAACCAAAACAGAAATGCTGAACTAAAAGTTTCTTTTCTAATCGTTTTAAAAAATTTTTCAGGATTTTGGATAACTCTTTGTATCTTCTGAAAAAATTTCATTTTCAATTTGGTCCTACAAAGCCGCAACCACAATGATATTTTACACCATTTGCTCTACATTCAGTACAACGTACGATTTCTAAATCAGTACATTGTGGGCATTTGAATATTACACTACCTTTGTCATTTACAATTTTTCGTTTACACGATGAACAATTTTTTCCTTCCATTTTGCTTTTGAGATTGGGCTTATTTATAAAACTTTCCGCAAGGAAAGTCCAAGGCAGGGTATTAATCCTATCTTATTTTAAGTAAAGACGTAATTTTGATTTCTTACTGGGTTCATACCCCACAGCTTGCTGTGATTATCAATAAAACCCAGTAAGGACTAAAAATCCCAACTAATTTAATACCCCGTAGCTCTGCTGTGGTTGGGTTTTTGATTACTTGTTAAAATTCAATTATTTTCTCGTAATCTTTTTATAAGATTTCATTTCAGAATGAAATATGGATATCATTCATAGTAAGGGGAAATCAACTGTAAGGCCAAAAAGAATCGCTCAAGAGCAGAAGCCATTTTACAGTATTATTATTGTTGATGATGATAAATCCGTGCAAAAATCTACTCACATGGTTTTGAGAAATGCAGGGTATGAACGGTTGTATACTGCTTCTTCAGCTTCTGAATTGGAACAACTTTTGGAAAGGACAGAACCTCATCTCATTTTAATGGATTTAAATCTTGGTAAAACTCCTCAGGAAGGTATCGATTTAATGAGAAAAATTGATGATGAAAGGTTGGCAGTTACTGATTATATTGTAGTGAGTGGAGAAAGTGATAGTAATCTCATTATTGAATGTATGGCATATGCCATTGATTTTATTGAAAAACCCTTTAGTGTTGATTGTTTATTAGCAAGAGTTGAAAATGCGTTAATCAATCGTGAATTTAGATCCATGGCAATTACTGATTCTATGACTCGGGTTGCAAATAAAGGGACATTTTTAGATCAATTACAATACCATGTTGCTCTATTCGATCGGTCAAGACATCCTCTATCCTTAATTATGATGGATATTGATAATTTCAAATTATATAATGATACTTTTGGTCATTTAGAAGGTGATTATGTCATTAAGAAGGCAGCAAATTTTTATTCTTCACATCTTAGAGCGACAGATCTTTTTGCAAGATATGGCGGAGAGGAGTTTGGAATCATCATGCCTGAAACACCTTTCGATGGGGCATTAGCAACATTTGAAAGATTACATTGGAATTTCAAACAAGTAAAATTTAATCCAAAAGAAGATGTTGAAAGAATGGTTACATTTAGTGCAGGAATTTCTACATTGGATATCGATTCTTATGGCGTTCTTTGTTCACAAATTGATTTACGTTCTCCCGAAGGACGCATAGAGATGAGAAACAAAATGATTAATTCTGCAGATCAAGCACTTTATGATGTTAAAAAGATGGGAAGAAATGGTTGTTGTCCTGTCAATTATCTTACTCGGGATTAATTTTTTATTGTTTGAGAATGGGTTCATACCCCGCTGCTTGTAGCGACTAATTAAGAGCAAACACCAAAAACCCAATATTAACTTAAACATATCCCACAGCTTGCTGTGGTTGGGTTTTTGATTTTTAAAAAAAATCAAAATTATTAATCTTTTCCTTCTACACTAATGATTTTTCCTTGAACTTTAAATCCGACAGGTAAGAATTTTTCTGCAACATACATATTTGTTTTTGTGTGATTTGTTATTTTTTCAACTTTAATTTTAGATCCAATTCTTAACCCCATAAATTGAATTAATTGGTCTGCAAGATGTTCATCAACTGCGGTTTCTGAATCAATGTGTTTTTTTAATTCATTTACAGCTTCTTTTCCAATTTGCTCAGAAGATTTTCCTTGTTCAATTAATGCATCGCCACCAAGAATAATGGGGTTATCATAATCCATTTTTCCTTCTGTACTAAATAACGCCCATACAATTGCTTCTCCTCCTATGCTACGTGCATGTGTATATTCGTTTCTAATATTGATGGGGACTTCATAAGTTCTTAACATTGATTCCATCATATGTTTGATTCGTTCAGCAACATCCTTATCTTGTAATTCTAAGGAAGCATTAATAACTCCCCTTATTTGTTCTAATTTTCCTTGTTCTATTAATTGGATAGGGGGTGTTTTGAATTGTAGTTCTTCAAAGAATAAATTAAAATTATCAAACTCTTTGAAATGAAATCGCGGTTTTATTTCAAGAACAATTTCTCCTCCTCCTTTCGGGTAATATCCTCGTTTTAAGATTTTGATTTCAATGCTATCTACAAATCTTCTGAGGTAAGGTAATAAAATATTTTGTAAATAATCTACTGATGCTTGCCATTTCCCACAAGTTCCACCTTTAATTGTAAATGTCACTTTTCCCGGCGCGAATAATGAAGGAAGGATTAATGCTTGAAGAAGTAATGTGATTGAACCTGCTGTGCCAATGTCAATATCAAATTTTCCTTTTTTTATTTTTCCAGGATGATACCAAAATTCTGTGATGCCAAGTTTGACATCACTCGTTTTTGCATTGCATAATGCTTGTAATGCTTTGATAGATGTGAGGTGCTGTGCCTTTAATCCAGGATTAGGTCTACCTGCACGAATGTTAGTCACTTTGAAAGGTTGTTCTGTGATTGTGGAAAGTGCAAGTGCAACCCTTACTAAGGCTCCACCCCCTTCCAAATATGCACCATCAAGTTCTATCATAAGTTGATTTGTTAATAATCTAATTTATATGTATTTTCATTTTGAAAGGAAACCATTAAGAAAACTTTCATTTTATGTTGCGATGTAAATTACTTTATTATTACCACAACTTTAATAAAAGAGCATGTGTCTTTTGATTTTATAGTGGGGATATAGTATAACCTGGCCAGAATAGGAGCCTCCAGTAATGGAACATTGAGCTTCGGCGATGATATATCTTTTCCTTGAAGCAAGCTTTAGATCTGGGTTCGAATCCCAGTATCCCCACTCTTTCTAAATCTTTATATATACTAGTCCGTAAGTGAAATCTGTAACTTTTACGGACTAGTCTATATGAAACGTATTAATGAGTTACAAATTCCTGATGCGTTTCAGTATATTATTCTTGTATTTATTTTTCTATGCAAGAAGTTTTCATAGTTCATGGATGGGGTGGATTTCCGGAAGAAGTGTGGTTTCCTTGGTTAAAAGAAGAACTTGAAAAAAAGAATTTTAAAGTTACAATTCTTGAAATGCCGAATTCAGAAGAACCAAAAATTGATGTGTGGGTATCTTACTTAAAAGAGAAAGTGGGTGCACCTTCTTTAGATACATATTTTGTAGGTCATTCTATTGGCTGTCAAACAATTTTAAGATATAGTGAGTTTCCATTAAAAGCGAACAATATTAACTTCGTTTAAGCGAACTATATATGAAATTCCATTCGGTATTTAAGGAATTTCAGTATATCTTGAAACATTAAATGAAAAAATAATTGTAGGGAATGTTATTCTCGTTGCTCCTTGGATTCATCTTGATGAAAATACAATTAAAGAAGAAGGAGATGCGGCTGTTCAAATTGCAAAACCGTGGGTTGAAACACCAATTAATTTTCACAAAGTACGTAAAATGGTTACACAATTTGTTGCAATATTTTCTGATAATGATCCATTTGTTCCACTTCCAGAAGAAAAACTGTTTAAATCTGAATTAGGTGCACAAATAATAGTTTTACATGGGAAAGGCCATCTTCAACAAGAACATGACGTCTTTATTCTTCCAGAAATTTTACCTTTTTTTTAAATTAGTTTTTCCGTAATACTTTAGTGTTCTGAAGCAGAGAAAGCACCAATTTATGAACGTTTATCGACTCTAACATTTCTTTGCGGGTGGGGGAAGCCCCTTACG
>PCYG01000031.1:7064-8036 GCA_002763025.1 Candidatus Woesearchaeota archaeon CG10_big_fil_rev_8_21_14_0_10_32_24
AAGAGGTGAACTAAATCCCATTCTCCAGAATAAAAAATTATTAATGGCTATTACCACATTAATAGGTACTATTGTTGGAGCTGGGATGTTGGGCATTCCTTTTATAGTAGCCGAAGCCGGTTTTATTTATGGTTCATTTTTGATTATTGTGTTGGGACTTGCGTTTTTAATGTTGAATCTTTTTTTAGGAGAAATTGTTTTAAGGACTAAAAAACCACACCAATTAACGGGTTATGCAGAAAAATATTTGGGAAAAAACGGGAAACGATTTATGATGTTTTCTTTATTAATTAATATTTATGGGGCTTTAATTGCATATCTCATTGGAGAAGGGGCCACATTACATTCCATTTTTGGTTGGGGAGAACCAATTTATTATACTTTAATTTTCTTTATTATTACGTTTGTTATCATTTATAGAGGTATTAAAACAACTGGTACCATGGCACTTATTTTAATTAGTCTTTTGTTTGTTGTCATCGGAATTATTGGCTTATTATCTTACGATAAGGTTCAACTTTCAAATCTTCTGGGACTTGATGCAACTTTATTCTCTGGTCTCATGGCATCTTTATTTGGTCATGGGGTTACAACTTTTTTTGCGACAATCAAAAGTTTATTATTTTCAAATATTGGGATATTTATTGCACCTTATGGGGTTGTGTTATTTGCATTAATGGGATCTCCTGCAATTCCTGAAATGCGTCAGATTTTTGGAAAAGATTGTATGAAAATGAAAAAGGCCATTGTTATTGGTTCGTTGATTCCTATCTTACTTTATATTATTTTTACATTTATTGTTGTTGGTTCAATTGGGTTTGCAAATTTCTCACTTCTTGAAGCAAATCAAAGAATTGCAACTGTGGCATTAAGTATGTATACTAATCCTATCTTGGGTTTATGTGCAAATCTTCTTGCAGTACTTGCAATGTTTACGTCATTTCTAACATTAGGTCTCGCATTAGTTGATAT
>PCYG01000031.1:8046-8341 GCA_002763025.1 Candidatus Woesearchaeota archaeon CG10_big_fil_rev_8_21_14_0_10_32_24
GTTAAACGTTCTTATGCTTTGGCCCTTGTATTTATTCTTCCTTTAATTATAGTATTATTCAATGTCACTAGTTTTATTGCAGTATTAGGATTAACTGGTGCATTTGCGGGAGGCGTTGATGCGATGCTTATAATCTTGATGTATTGGAAAGTCAAACGTCTTGGAGAACGGAAACCAGAATATCATATGGGAAAGCATAAATTCCTTGGTATCATTCTAATTGTTTTATTTGCATTGGGTATTCTTTCACAATTTTTATAATATAGTGAGTTTCCATCAAAAGCGAACAATATTA
>PCYG01000040.1:0-2731 GCA_002763025.1 Candidatus Woesearchaeota archaeon CG10_big_fil_rev_8_21_14_0_10_32_24
ATACGGCATAAAGAAAAATAAACAAGAGAAACCCAAAAGGATACATTTACAATAAAATTAATCGATAACATGTTAAAAGGGTAAGGGGGCTCCAAGAGGGGGTGAGGGTGGTAGAAAATGGAGCCCCATAAGCGGAAAAAGCCTATCACCTCTTTTTCCCTATTTAGCAGAAAGGAACAACAAGTATATAAATGTTATGTTTTTGTATACTGGTGGTTGTAAACTAGGTTTTTGGGAACTAGTTTAACTATTTTAACTATTTTAAAATCCTCAAATCTTAGAAATAATTTTAATTCAAATTTCCTTTTTAAAGGTATAATAAGGCTCGGCACTACAATTCCATAAATATTTCCAACAATTTTCACTTCCTACTAAAAAATCAATTTGTGAAGAACCTAAGTTCATGCCTTTTTTAATTACTTCATAAATTAATAATTTTCCTAGATTAGGATAAATGAGATTATAACCCCCATTTAAAATATAAAATACATTATTATGGAAAACACAAAATTCTATTGCTTCAACTTTTCCATTAATTGTAATTGAAATAGGATATAATAATTTTTTTTTGTCAAGAACTTTGAAAAAATTTAAAACATCATTTACAAATAGAGGATCATTATTATAATCAGATTTTTCACCAAAACGGGCCACATTAAATTGTACAAATTCATTAAAATTTTGTAAGGTTCCTTGATTAACAGTATAATTTAACTTTTCTAAATTACGGAGATCATACAATAAATTTTTCCGATGTTTTTTAGTGAAACTATTCAAATAAATTTCTAAAGAAGGATTCTTCTGACAATCAATAAAAAAACGGGAATCGATCTGTTTAAAGGAATCTTTAAGATCAGGAAATTTATTAATGACCTCTTCTACACAGTTTCCATTTAAATCATATAAAATAGTAGGTAAGGGTAAATGTTCAAAAAATTCTTGAAAATATTTTAAATCAAACCAAAAAATATTATTCTCTTGATACCCTTCTCCAAAAAAACGATAAGATTTTTTTTCTTGATTGAACCATAAAGGAAGAATACCAATATCTTTTTTAGAACCATCTTCCAAAACTAAAAAATATGGGTCATACCTTTCGGGGCCATAAAAAGAAGAAATAATCTCCCAATCATGCCATAATAAACTGTTAGGTGAATACTTGTTCCATAACAATTTACATTTCGTAAGGTTCTGTTCCACGCGGAAATTCATCTTAAACCTCACGCAAGTAACCCCAATTATGGAGTCTATCACTATCCTCAACCCAGCGATCACCAATATCAGTTCGGTAATACATATAGGGAATCAAAATATTTTTTATCCGATGGTACACTTGCTTTTGTGCTTCTCTCATAGTCTGCCCCATTCCAATGACAATCAAAGCAACGCCGGCACTTCCTGTAAGAACCCATTCGCCATTAACGATTTTAACATCTTCAATATGAACACCCCCCGCATCTTCCATCTTCTTAGGGAAGACGATTGTACTATCCTTAGAATGCGATTGGAAAATTTTTTCATCACGGAATGGATAAGGAGGAACTACAATACGCACTCCAATCTGGAAACCATTTTTTGTTTTAAAATGTATATTTATACCATTTGCAAGATTATACATAAAATCAGATATAGGCATCTGAATACCTTCCTGTTGAATACTAATTGTAGGATAACCAAACCTTGCGGTAAATTCTAAAGGATAAATACCATTTCCATTCACAATACAATTTAAATCCATGTAACCAACAAACTTTTCTTTTCGGAACGTATCTTCCATTTTCTTTAAAGTTAAATTATAAAGACGGTTTGGTTCACTCCAAAACATACTTGTTCCCATTTCTCCTGTTGATGGACCTAAAGCCCCAGGAAATAATTTTTTATGTTCAAAATTTATGTTGATAGGATAAACAAATTCATTTCCATTAAAGAAAGCACCAACAGCAACTTCAACTCCCGTAATTCTTTTTTGCAATTGTAAAATAGGAATATCTTCAGCTCTTGTTTTAAGATAAGAATCTAAAACCCTTATGACATCAGCTCCATCATCTTCTTCACCAACAAAAAGAAGACCCTTCATGTTTTGTGCTTCACCACTTGGTTTAATGACATACTTTGCAGGATGTTCTTTAACATAAACAATAGCATCTGCTAATGACTTAAACTCCTTGTAAGGTAGAATTGGCACACCATGCCTTTTTAACTCTTCTTGACCAAAAGAACGGTCATCCTCTAACATATCTGTGTAAGGAGTACCACCAACTACTTTTTTCCCTTGTTCACGTAAAGTTTGGGCAATAGTCCCTTGACCTAAAACATCATCAAAAATAATAACATCTGCCCATTCTACATGTGATTCCCAATCATCTACTTTTGGAACAAACCCATCACCAATATCAGCTTCTTCTTTATTCTGGATAAAATATTTAACTTCCTGTCCTTCCTTGACCATTTGCCATGCAAGGTCACTAATCAATGCATCATATGATATAAATAAAAATTTTCTAATGTTTTTAACTACTTTAACTTCTTTAACAGTACCATTCTGGCTAACCATGTGTAATTCATCTCCATTGTATAATTTATATGTTATTTTTTTAGTCATCATTTATTTCATTGATATATAAACTTTTCATTTTTTTGTAATACTTTAGTGTTCTGAAGCAGAGAAAGCACCAATTTATGAACGTTTATCGACTCTAACATTTCTTTGCGGGTGGGGGAAGCCCCTTAC
>PCYG01000040.1:2746-6204 GCA_002763025.1 Candidatus Woesearchaeota archaeon CG10_big_fil_rev_8_21_14_0_10_32_24
CAGTGCAATCCAACCAGCAGAAAAGTGAGTCGGTGCTATCTCTGCTTCATTTTGCTAAAGTATTACATTTTTTTGTATGAATTAAGCTCCCTGCACAGCACCATAGATTTTTGTTCTTGTTTAATTTTATTTACACAAAAATGCACCTCAATTGGCAAGGGAGCTTAATTCATACATTTTTTTATTATTAGGACTAATAAATTTAAAAAAGATAAAAAAAGATAAAATTAAGAAAAATATTACATTTATCCAAAAAAATCGCCAATAATTTTTTTATAATCTCTTGTTACCATCAACCCTACTTTATCAGGGAAACAAGAATAATACATATCCCATGCAAAACGTTCCTCCAGATAAACAATAATACCTTTATCTGTACCACTCCTGATACATCTTCCTGCTGATTGAAAACATTTATTCATTGCAGGAAATGTGTACCCATAATTCCACCCTTTGTTAAACTTCATATCATAATAGGCAATTGTTTCTTTAGTCATTAAGTCAGGCCGTGCTAAAGGTAAACCTACCACCACAACACCTTTTAATAGATCTCCAGGAAAATCAACTCCTTCGGCAAAATTTGCACCAATGACCGCAAGTAAGACGCCTCCCGTGATACGTGCAGATTTAAAATCGGCAAGAAATCGTTCTTTCTCTTCTTTAGTCATCCCATTTTTTTCAAAAAATAACTTTTTTTGTGTGTTAAAATACATACTAATCTGATCACGTAAGTTATATGATGGAAAGAAAAATGCAAGATTCCCGGGCACCAATTTATCAATCTCCATACAATATTCTGCTATTTTCTTATACATAGGTTCACCACGTAAATTGAATTTGGTACTTGTTTCTGGAATAATTATCACACGTTTATTTTCAGGGGGAAAAGGAGAAGAATACTCTTTTTCAATACCATTTTTCACACCCAACACATCTTTATACATATAAGTTGGCTTTAATGTTCCGGACATCAAAATCCCTGCATGAATCCCACTAAAAACAACTCCTGTTGTTAAACTCGGATCTAAACAAGCGTATCGTAATTTCACCATCGATTCCTGTCGTCCATATTCTTCAGAAATGATACGCGTAAATCCTTCATCAGATCCTTTCCATTCTTCTAAAAATCCTGCAATACCACCAAGATAACTTTTCCTTTGTTTTTTCCTAATTTCATCAGCAGCTAAGTCTAATTCATTAATTAAATCGTCATAATCTGTGACTAACCTTATATTATCAGTAAATTGACTTTGCCGAATTTTCTTTTCTTTTTCAGAACCTTCAAACACGGCTAACTTATTTAAAATACCATTAATCTCTTGTAACCAATTTATTAAACCAGGATATCCAAATTTCTTTGCTTCTTGAATCCCATTTTTAATCATGTAAGAGGTCAAGTTAGAACTCATCATATCAGTAACACGAGAAGGTAAATTGTGAGCTTCATCTACAATGAGAATAATATCTTCCATTTCTATATCTAACTTATTAAATAAAGTTGATTGAACAAATGGATTAAATAGATAATAATAATCACCAATAATAATTTTCGCATTTTTAGCATGTGCCAATGAAATCTCATAACTACACATACGTTTTTCTTTTGCAAGAGAAATTAATTCTTCATTATGTATTGGGCCTAACCGTTCAAGATCTTTAAGAAAAACCTTTGCTTCCACTTGTAAATTATTTTTATCTTTAACTTTATTATAAAATTCACATTCACCTTTTCCAACAATTGCTTTACAATATTCATTAAACTCATTGCCAAATAATCCTGCGATTTCTTGGTTACACATCCACCGCTTTCCAATAAGATCGACACATGAAAAATCGTGCCCTGTCTTTTTTCTAATTTGTTTTAAAGTATCAATGGCAATTTTATGTTGCGTGTGCCTGTTTGTGAGAAAAAAAATTACATTTTTATGTTCGATTGCATGTTGTAATGCAACTGAAAGAGCAGCTGCAGTTTTTCCTAATCCTGTCGGAGCATGCGCTAATAAAATTTTTCCTTCATTTAATGCAATTTCTACATCTGCAACTAACTCTTTTTGACCATCCCTAATTTTATCATGAGGAAAAAACGCTAACACCTTTTCAGAAACCATTTATTTTTGAGGAAGACAATCATTTTTAAAGCTTTACATAACCCTATGGCGTTAGACAATAAAAGGAGAAGAACCTTCTTACGAAATCTTTAAATACCTAGTTACTCTAAAATAACTATTAGAATCAATAAATGTTTAAATATACCTATTTTACCCTAGAAGTTCGGGGTAGGTAAGTGTTTTGGGGGTGCCAAATTGAATCAAAAAGATAAACAAATCTTCGACGTTTTTTTTAGAGAAAAACCGGCGATGATGTTGGTAGAATTAAAAAATGCCAGCAACCACGTCTATGCATCAGTGCTAGCAAAACAAATTGATTGCACATATTCGCATGTGGTAAAAATTTTGCAGGAAATGCAGAAAGCGGAATTAATCAATTTCAAAAAGGAAGGCCGTTTAAAACTTCTAGAGTTGACTAAGAAAGGTCATGAAATTGCATCAAACATTGAAAGTATCAGAACTATGCTATAGTTCAGCTTTCATTGCTTTTTTTTCTGGTTAATTTTAAAGTTAAAATATTAAAATAATTGTTTAAAAAATACTATTCTAAATATACGAAATTTAAAACAAACAAAAAATAAAATATTAAAAATAAACAAAAAAAATTAAAAGAAAAAAAAGTATCTAATCCAGATACATTTTAAGACGTTTGAAGTCTAAGTTCCAATCTGCTTCGATTTTACCTGATTTCTTATAATACTTCACTAATCTTCGGATTTTTGAAGTTGTTAAAAGATCACCACGCTTTGCAGTCATGTCTTGTTTGTTTTTCTCACGATGTGCATAAATTGCAACTAATCGTTCAATTAAATTGATTAAATCCTCAGGTAATTTTTTCTTAATACCATTTTCTTCTAAGATTGTTGTAATTTTCTTTTCAGTTAATGCTTTTACACTATGGATTCCATAAGAATCACGTAAAATTGAGCCAATTTCACTTGTAGTGTTTCCTGATTTCGCATACTTGATGATTAATTTCTCTACTTCTTTACCTTTGTAAGGAGCCCATGCAGGTACATGTTTTATTGGTGTTGTACTTCCACTTACTCCTTTCTTTCTACTATGCATTCTTGCCATATTATTTCACCTATGTTTATAATTCAATTTGAGAATGAGTTTTACCCATCTCCAGTATTGGTAAGCCGTGACCGACCAATCTCTTGAATATTCCATTTAAGGAACGACCAGAAATCTCTAAGATTTCTTGTTTAAGTATAATTAAGCCCCAGTATTTAAAAACCTTTTGGGAAAATTGTAATACTTTAGTGTTCTGAAGCAGAGAAAGCACCAATTTATGAACGTTTATCGACTCTAACATTTCTTTGCGGGTGGGGGAAGCCCCTTACGGGG
>PCYG01000040.1:6226-9243 GCA_002763025.1 Candidatus Woesearchaeota archaeon CG10_big_fil_rev_8_21_14_0_10_32_24
AATAAAAGAAGCTTACTTTCCAAAAGGGATGGTAGAGGTTCCAATTTCATTAAGACGATGGTTTTTTGCACATTTTATTGTTGATTTTGCGTTTGGAATTCCGTTATTCTTCAAACCAGCATGGATTTTAGCGTTCTTTGGTATTACTACTTTTGACCCAATGATTACCCGATTAGTTGCCGCAGCACTATTTGCAATTGGTGGTTCTTCATTGTTAGCATATCATAAAACACATGAAACGTATCATGTAATGATAAATCTTAAATTAATTTGGTCAATAATATCTATTGGAAGTTTAATATGGAGTATCCAACAAGGTGGACCACAACAATTATGGATCCTTGTGATAGTATTTGCCATGTTTACTAGTATATGGATTTATTACAAAGTCAAATTAGACAAACGAAAAGTTTATTAACAATTTTACTCTCATAACTTCATTAAAAAAAGAAGGTGACAAATTATGATAACTCCAAAACCACATCAACCATATTACCATGTGCGATTTTATGTAGTAATGACTACTGTAGTAATAGGTGGTATATTTATTCTTTTACTGATGAATAATGGATCTGGTGGATTCACAAGTGCATTCATTACCGATTCAAATGGAGGGTCCTTACTTCAAGGACTTGCAGGAAATAGTGGAAATGATATTTTAATGGATACAGTCCCAGAAAGCGATTTAAATAAAATAGGTAAAACAGGTGTTGATTTTGCAGAAAAGGATCCTTTCTTAGAAGATGCAAATGTTATTGACACGCAAAATAATTTACAAGATGCAACACACACAGTAGATTTTTCATTGACTTTTAATCAAATACCAAAAGTGAACCGTCAAGCAAAAATCAAAGATATGGTTATCGTTTTTGATAATACAGCACCAGTAATATCCATTAATGATGACGTACTTGAATTAAATAATCAAGATCAAGTTACTTTATCCATGGAAAATTATTTAGGAGATTTTACTTTTGATAAAGATGGTTTATCATTAAATGGAAAAGCAAAATCCCTCACTGTAAATAACATCAAGTTATCTGCAAGAACTGAAATTAAATTATCATTTAAAGATTTAGAATACAATAGTTTAAATGTTGGAAGTATTGAATTACAAGATACTGAAATTCCAAAAGGAACAGGAGTATTATCTCTTGGAAATAAATTAACATACGCATTAGCAGGAGAAAGATTATCTGTATTCTATTTTAATGGAAAATTAGATGTTAACCATGCACAAGAAAATTTGCTTACAATGACAGGTATTGCACGAGGCGTAAGTGTTAGTGGTGAAGAACTCTTATTAAGTGTGCGTTAAATTAAATTTTTCTTTTTTAATTCTTCTTTTTTTGTTTGTCTCCTATAATCTGCATACTTATCATCTAAAGAAAATTTAGGTGGTTTTGGTTCCTGAGTTTCTTTCCCACACTTAGGACAAATTTTTGCTAAAGAATAATTTCCACATTCACATTTCTGCATATGCTTCATTCTAATCGTTTTTCTCCCGTTCAAATACGGCAGTTGATTGTTTATCATTAAAATGGTCTAAAAGCTTCTGGATATCTTTCACGGTCTTTTCTGCAAGTTTATAATCAAAATCTTCAATAACTAGTTTATATTTCCCTGCACCTAAATAAAATAAATTCACAGTCTCTGAAACTTTTTCAATTGCCATTAAAGTTTTTTTAATTTTATCTACACCTTCAGAATGATAAGTTTTGATACCAATTTCACCTTGAAGAATGACTTTCTTAGGTTTAAATTTTTCTGAAACTGCTTCCTTTAATTCTTTTACAATTTTTGCATCAAGACCAAATTTTGCAAGATCAAAGTGCTCATCATGAACCATTTCTTTAAAAAACAAATGTAAATGAGAATATTCGGGAAATATTTTATCTGTTAACTGTTTATATAATGCTTCAGGCGTTGTTTTTAACCTTTTTGAAAGTGTTTTAATAAGACTCTCAGCCTTAAGTTCTTGTTTAATCTCATCTAATTTTTCTCTTCTTTGATTTGAATTTACCCGACGTAAGGAAAGATCGATATGACCTTTTTCTTTATCCACTCTCAAAACTTTACAAACAATTTGTCGGCCTTCAGAAACATAATCACGTAAATTTCTAATCCTTCCTGGAGATACTTCAGAGATATGAACCATACCAGAATCTGAATATTCTAAAATATCTACAAAAACTGAACTCGGATAAATCTTTGTAACTTTACATAGTACAATTTCATCCTCTTCAGGATTCCCCTTCAGTTTGAACATCATTTTTATATTATAAGATTAAAGGTTCTTTAAAAATCCTTCTAAAATAATCTGTTTGTCGGTAAAAACTAACATATAATTCTCTAAAATTATTCCAAAACTTCAAGAACTGTGCCTGCAATTTTAGACTTGCCACCTGTTGGAGAAGCTAATTCTTTTTTACAGACCAAACATGTTACTGATGTACTAACATTCCCAAACACAATTTGCTCATTTTTACAATCTGCGCAACGTACTTTAATAAATTTTGATTTTGTTTCTTTCATATTTATACAAACTCTACTCTTTTTGCACGCATTCCTGAAGGTTGAACGCTTGACTTTTTACATACTGAACATGTATATCGTAAATCGGTTTTTTTAGTTGCTTTTGCACCTGTACGTTTGAACTTTGTAACAGCTGGACGAGAATATTTACCATGTCCACCAATTCCGCGTGCTAAACCGCGTTTCCTTGCACGATATTTAGAACCCACAGTTAAAGGACTAGGTGCTCTTTTCTTATTTTGTGCTACCTTATGCTCGGTATGTGTCTTACAAGTTTTACATAATCTTTTCTTTAACTTGGGAATTTTCATTTTGATTTATCCAAATGAAAGCTTAAGAATGCTTAAATCTTCTTATTGTTTTCATGATTTATGTGTAAGAACGGGAGTTATTTATAAGGCTATCGGAAAAATGTAATTGTTTAGGTTTTTGAAGCTATGATCTGATGCATAAATAGAAGTGGGTTCTGCTTCTGTAATCTT
>PCYG01000025.1:0-1282 GCA_002763025.1 Candidatus Woesearchaeota archaeon CG10_big_fil_rev_8_21_14_0_10_32_24
TTCTCTAACATCTTCTCTGAAAAATCAACCCCTACAACTTTTGCGTTAGTATTGTAATAATCAATATTATTTCCTGTTCCTATCCCCACTTCAAGAATATTTCCTTTTAATATAGAGAAAAACTTTTTTCTCCATTTAGTAAACCATATTTTTTCAGCAAGTTTACTATGCAAATCATAAAATCTTGCCATACGGTTATATTTTTCTTTGCTTGTACTCATTTTGAAAGTTCTTTCCTCATTTCTTCATATTGTTTCTTCGTGATTTTTCCAGAAGCATATCTTCTTTTTAGGATTGTTAATGAATCTGGCTCACTTTTATGAGATTGGCTCGCATTGATTAAAGTTACGATGAGCCAAATAATAAGCCCCCAGAAAAGCAGCATAAAGATAAATCCAAATCCCATTCCGAAACCCATCATACCATAACCGCCCATTCCAAAACTTCCTATGAAAAAAAGAACAACAATTACAGCAATGAAAATCCATACCAATGTGCTTTTATCTTTTTCCATGAGTCTCACTTCCTTAACTCCTTTTTCATTTCATCAAATTGTTTTTTATTTATATCTCCCTTAACATATCTTTTCTGTAAAATACTGATTGGAGTTTCGGACTCTTTCCCTTTTTTTGTAAAGTTATAAATAAGCCAAATTATTAGGACAATTACTCCTATCAAAAAAACCAGCCAGAGTATATTCCAAAAACTATTATACCTATAGTATATGGGATAGTTCCCCATCATCCCAAAACCCACCAAATTCATCATGCCTCCACCCATCATACCATACCCTATATAGACATCTACATTACAATAAAGCCGTTTCGCCATATTGATATGCACTTGTCTTAAACTTTCTGAACCTTCACCACCCATCATCTGATCCATCAACTCATGGGTTTCGCCAGGGTGCATCTGCTCCATGTAATAATCTCCGATGAGTTCTAATTGATTATCACTTAATTGATCACAATTTATTTTGCTGTCAATCAATTGCTTTGCGTTGGTAAAATCTTCACCAGTATGCGCCGTTGCAAATATATTTAAACTTAACAGCAAAACTACCAATATAATTATTTTATTTGTTGTATTTTTGTTCATCATTTTCACCTTTTTTTATGGCCAATTAAATTTTCTTATTCTTTCATCATGCAGGTAATCGTTATGCTGAATTCTTTAGGATCTTCAGGAAGTTCAAACACTAACTCTCCATTATTATGATACCCATTTTTCAAAGAGATGAGATATCATAAATGAAGTATAATATTTTTGATTATAAACT
>PCYG01000025.1:1311-2744 GCA_002763025.1 Candidatus Woesearchaeota archaeon CG10_big_fil_rev_8_21_14_0_10_32_24
TATTTTTGATTATAAACTTTTTGGATAACTATTTAAAGGTCATTGTTTTCTTTTATCTCATGCTCACACACTGCCCAGATTGCAAATGTACATTACATGAAGGACAACATAAATTTGCGGATGGATATTATACCATAAAATATTGTAAAGAATGTGGCTTTAGAGAAGAAAAACCCATGCTAGAAAAAGAATTATACTGAAATTCCTTAATTACCGAATGGAATTTCATATATAGTTCGCCTAATTGAAGTTAATATTGTTCGCTTTTAATGGAAACTCACTATACATCAAAAATAAATCATCTATATTTTTCTCACAAACTTTTACAAAAGTGCGGAGAAATTAAAACTTTCTAGCACGCCAAAAATCGTAGATTTTTTAGCGTTTGATCAAAAGAGGAGAAATAATTCTACTCAAACTTCCACATCCCAGGAACTCATCTCACAAACTTTTACATCCCAGGAATTCTTCCCTTCATCTTCTTCATCATTTTATTAATATCGCCTTCGCCTTTGAACATTTTCATCATTTTCTTACTTTGACGATATTGTTTTAATAATTCACGAATATCTTGTACTTGTAATCCGCTTCCTGATGCTATCCTATCTATTCTTTCTGCATTCATTACATATGGATCTTCTAATTCTTCTTTTGTCATGGAATCCATTGCAAACTTCCATTTTTCTAATTTTCCTTCCTGCGTTTTTAACATATCTTTAGGCATTTTTAATTGGCCCATTCCAGGAATCATTTCCATGATTTTTCCAAATGAACCCATTTTTTTCATGGCTTTCATTTGTTCATATAAATCCACTAAATTAAAATTTCCTTTCATGAATTTTTCTTGCATATCTTTCGCAGATTCTTCTGTAATCACTTCTCTTGCTTTTTCTAATAAGGATTCTATGTCTCCCATACCTAATAAGCGACCTACAAATCGTTCGGGATGGAAAACTTCTAAATCATCAATTTTTTCTCCAACTCCAATGAATGCAATTTTTGCGTCTGTTACTGCACATGCCGAGAGAGCACCCCCCCCTTTTGCAGTTCCTTCTAACTTTGTAATAATAACACCTGTCACATGACATGTTTCATGAAATGCTTGTGCTTGCTTTTGCGCAGCTTGCCCAATATCGGCTGAAATGACAAGTAACTTTTCATCTGCTTGTACTGCACCATGTAATTTATTTAATTCTTCAATTAATTCTTCGGATAACGCATCTCTTCCTGCAGTATCTACAATCACAACATCATATTCTTTTAATTTTTTTTCAAATGATAAATAAATATTTACAGGATCTTTTTCACCTTTGATGCCAAGAAAATCAACACCTACTGCAGCTGCAGTTTGTTGCAACTGTTCATATGCAGCTGGACGCCATGTGTCTGTTTGCATCACTGCAATTTTCATCCCACGTTTCTTGTAATACTTT
>PCYG01000025.1:2765-3023 GCA_002763025.1 Candidatus Woesearchaeota archaeon CG10_big_fil_rev_8_21_14_0_10_32_24
TTTGCTAATTTTCCTGCAGTTGTTGTTTTTCCAGAACCAAATAAACCTACTAACATTATTTGAGTTGGTTTTTTTGTAATCTTAATTTCGTATGCTTCTTTTCCTAAGAAATTTGTCAACTCTTCATACACAATTTTGATCAATTGTTCACGTTTTGTAATACCAGCAGGAGGATTATCTTTCGCACGTTCCTTGATTGCTTTACTTAAAGAAAATACTAATCGTACATTCGTATCTGATTGTAATAATGCACGTTGG
>PCYG01000025.1:3050-6414 GCA_002763025.1 Candidatus Woesearchaeota archaeon CG10_big_fil_rev_8_21_14_0_10_32_24
TAATGCACGTTGGATGTCTTTTACTAATTCGTTAATCAGTTTTTCATCTACAAATATCGACTTCGTTATTTTGTTTAACGTGTTCTTTAAGGATTCTCCAAGTTTATCTAGGACCATAGAACATAAAAAATGTAGAACTTATTTAAATCTTATGGGCGTTGAGGGATTTTATAGACTTCTCTAAGTTCTTTGGGTTTAACACTATAACGAGAAGCAAGTGCATCTAAACTATTCTTTCGAGCATCTTGTAACATTTTAGGACGTTCTTGACCGATTATTCTTTCTATATCAATACCAAGAATTGCTTTCATCTCTGTTGGATTCATCCCAAATTGATCTAATGCAGTTGCAGCACAATAACGTTTTACAAGTATATGGATTGTTGCACCTTCAGCACGCATATAATCTTCTGGTTTTAATAATACTTCTTCTGCTTCTATGATTTCTTCATAACCCGGATCTTTTGGAACATCAATCCATTTATAGTGGGAAGGATCAAATAGTCCTGTTCTTAATTCTAAAGGTTTAATATTTATATTTTCTTCTGAAATAAGATTATAACGTGCTTCATTTAATTGCCATTTTTTCTTACATGGATCAAGACTTGTTCTTGGGTCAATATAACGGGTCATTGCTTTTTGCCTTTTTTCCAATGGACCTCGGTAATTCCATTTTGTACCTGAAGGATCAAGTCTCATGCTAGGTTTTTTGTTTTTTACAATTCCATAGAATTCCTGAGGATAAGTTACAGTAAAAGGACTTGATGGAAGATATGCAAAAGGATTACATTGAATAGAATCATTGTCTTGAAGAGTAGGTACAGATTCATAATTCGCGTTTGCTTCTTCTTGTGAATATTTTTTTGGCACCCACATTTGACGTAAATGTGGTCTTAGTTCTGTGACAAATGCATTTGTAGGTAAATATGTCTGTGATTCGTCTTTTTCAGTCCCAGGAGTTTGTAAATGCGGATGAACGCAACCGATTGGTGTATAAACCATGGAGGGGTGAATCACGGATTTGTTTAAAAACTTAACTCAAGAAAACTGTATTTTTTAGAATTAATTGTTTCTTTTGGGTTTTTATTTTTTTCTCTTTCTTTTTTGTATCCGTGATTTACTGTTTAAAACATGACGCACTTTTCGGTCAATGCTATAAATATCTTCTAAATTTAAACCTAAACGATTCGCTAATAATTTATAATCTAATGGGGATTTTGAAATCTTGAAAATTTCAGCTAAATCTTTCCATGAAAAACCATTTGTTTCCTTAAATTTTCGGAGATCTAATTGTTGCAATTCAGCGGCTTTTTGATATCCCTGTGTTTTAATATCTTCTAAAGAAACTCTTTTACCAACTTCTGTTCCTCTGACTTTTTCGTAAAGATTATGTTTTCTCACAGCTTCACAATCGCTAATACCATATTGTTGTTGAAACTCTTCGCTATAATCATTACGACGAATTAAATCAAGCATAACTTCAGATTCTAATGTTTTAAGTTCTTGAGGTTCTAATCTCCTCTGATTATCATATGAATGTTCTCCCATGAATTCAACTAAACATGAATAAATACCCGTAGTGGGATGAATAGAATAACCTCTTACTTTACCTCTCGTTTCTGTTAATAATTCATTTGTAAGAGATTCCAGTTCTAATCTTCCATCAGCTTCAAGAATACGTATATAAGTCATATTGTTATTAAGGTTAAAATAATACCTATTTAATAATTATGACACTGAATGATAATGTTTCAAAAGAATAATAAAAGTGGGCCAGCAGGGATTTGAACCCCGATCAACCGGTCCGAAGCCGGCCGCACTATCCAGGTTATGCTACAGGCCCACAAATGTAGTGCATGGAATTATAACACTCAAGAATTTATGATTCTTCAGGATGCTACAAACCCACAAATGTAAATGAGTTTTTCCCACTTACAGAATGATATATCAATACACCTTTTAAAAACCTTTTGCGTCTCTATGCTAAAAACTTCAATACATACATCAATCCAATCCCTAGAATCATCATCAAAAAATGAAGAATTGAATCTTTTGCAACATCACATCTCTTATGTAATTCTGGTATTAAATTAGAACCTGCGATGTACAAGAATCCACCTGCTGTAAATGGTAAAATGAACGTAATGAAAACTTCAGATTTTGCACCTAACCATAATCCAATAATTGCACCAAGAATGGAAATTGTCGCAGATCCGAAATTTAAGAGTAATGCTTTTGTTTTACTCAAACCTGCATATAATAACACTCCAAAATCTGCAATCTCTTGGGGTACTTCATGGATTACAACCGCAATTGTCGTTGCAATTCCTGTAGCGGGACTGACAAGATAACTTCCTGCAATTACTAACCCATCTAAAAAGTTGTGAATCCCATCTCCTAATAAATTTAAGATTGCAATTTGTGATTTATCTTCATGTTCATGTCCATGATGTCCTTTGTGGACTTGTTTGTGGTCATGAAGCCAACTAAATGCTGCAGAATGATGGCAATGTCCCCAATGAATAAATTTTTCTAATACAAAAAAAACCATAAATCCTGACAACACTAAAAATGAGATTTGAGTTGTGAAACCGCTAATTTTGACAACATCTGGAAGCAGATGTAAAAACGTTCCACCAAAAAGTGTTCCTGCTGATAAGCTAACTAATAATAATAAGAATTGTTGTGGTTTATGTTTTTTGAGAAGGAATGAGAATATTCCAACTAATGATACAAGTGATACAATAATTACACTAATAATTGTATATAATACTGCTGACATCTCAAAAGAAAATGTCGTAATATTTATAAATCTTACTGAGAATGGTTATCATTAATGAGATTAACAAAACAAAAGCATGCATTAAATCAGGCATTAGGAAAGATGGATAATTTTTTCAATGCAGAAGACCTTCATGCAGAAGTCTCCAAGATTGGAATCGCTACGATTTATAGATATCTAACTCTTGCTGTAAAAAGAGGTGAACTACATGGATATCAATGTAATAATAAGGCTATTTATTCCACAAGTAAAAAAAATCATTCTCATTTTATTTGTGAAAAATGTGGCTCTGTGAAACACATTGATGTTAAAAAATTAGATTTTTTACAAGAACAAATGAAGGGTAAGATTTGTCATGTTCAAATTGATGTTAGGGGTATTTGTGAAAAGTGTAAAAAAGGTTAGGCTACATTCTTTTTGAACCACGCCATAATCTCAGGAACGTTATGTTCATCTTTTGTGTTACGAGAAGCCATTTTTTTGAAGAATGAAACATGATCTGGATAATTTTCTAAATCTAAATGTGAAGGACATAGATTTATTGCTAAAAAAAGAAGGAACGTTACAAATCCAGTACGTTTAT
>PCYG01000025.1:6449-6702 GCA_002763025.1 Candidatus Woesearchaeota archaeon CG10_big_fil_rev_8_21_14_0_10_32_24
GCGAATTATATATGAAATTCCATTCGGTATTTAAGGAATTTCAGTATATGTTTGAAGAAACTTGTTCTTTGATATGAAGAAGTCCAAATTCTATATTTCCTTCAGAATGAATTCCTGATTGAATTTGATCGTTTTGATCTTTACAATATTTTATTAAGAAATTATGGATAGAAATTATCATTTCTGTAGAGGGATACATCACACCATTCACAATATCTACTTCTTGATCTGCGAAACCTTCCTTTGCAAGATA
>PCYG01000025.1:6746-7006 GCA_002763025.1 Candidatus Woesearchaeota archaeon CG10_big_fil_rev_8_21_14_0_10_32_24
CTGCGAAACCTTCCTTTGCAAGATAATGTAAAAAATGATCAAAATCCATATTCAAAATATTATGAGTTCAATTAAATAGATTTATTGCCTAGAGAATAATGATAATAATAATAATAATAATAATAAATAAATAAATAAAATAAATAAATAAAATAAATAACATAAATAAAATAGATATATTGCCTAGAGAATAATGATAATAATAATAATAAATAATAATAACAAGAATAAATAATAATGATGAGTAATAATAATCAAAA
>PCYG01000043.1 GCA_002763025.1 Candidatus Woesearchaeota archaeon CG10_big_fil_rev_8_21_14_0_10_32_24
AAAGAAATTACTAAGTGATTTGCAAGAATTAGATGAATTAAGAAAGAAAAATCCTTAACTTAATGACATTGGGAAGCCCCTTACGGGGTGCCCGCAGTGCAATCCCATCAGCAGAAAAGTGAGTCGGTGCTATCTCTGCTTCATTTTGCTAAAGTATTACCATTTTCAGTAAGCTTCTTAAACTCCAAAATATTCTTTTTATAGTATGTCTAAGAAAAAAGAAACCATTATTGTGATGAGTGCACATTCCGATGATTTTGTCATTGGTGCTGGGGGTACGATTGCAGAATATGTAAAAGAAGGGAAAAAAGTCATTTCTATCGTATTTTCATATGGTGAAAAATCACATCCCTGGTTAAAGGAGAAGGTCGTTCAAAAGTTTCGTGCTGAAGAAACAAAAAATGCTGCAAAAGCATTAGGTTGCGAAGTAATTATTTATGATTTAAAAGAAGGAAAATTTTATGAAGAATATCAAGAAAAAAAAACTGAAATAGCCTTTTTAGAACTTCTTAACAATGAGAAACCAACAAAAATCTTCACTCATAGTAATGAAGACCCACATCCTGATCACAGAATAGTTCATAAAATTACACTAGAACTTTATAAGAAATTAAAACAAAAACCAGAATTATATATTTATTCTATTTGGAATCCTGTGTCATTTAAAACACGACATCCAAAACTTTATGTTAATATTACTGGGTCATATAAAGAAAAAATAAAATCTTTAAATGCATTTCCCTCACAAAGATATAATGCTATTTATCCTTTATTCATTTTAATTTTATTCAGAGCAATAAAAGATGGATATAGAATGAAAGGCGCAAAATTTGGTGAAAGTTTTTACAGAATTAAATAGAGATGGAAAAAACAAAATTATTAATTGCAGCGGACACATATTATCCAAAAGTAGATGGCGTTTTGATGTTTATGGAAGAATTCATTAAACGTTCAGAAAATGATTTTGATATTCGCCTTCTTGTGCCAAAATATAGTGATAAACAAAAATCTAAATTCACCAAAACAATTTTTTTAGATCTTTCTAAACGCATAAAAGCATTTACCTATGAACCTATTGCAATTTCACGTATCAATAGAAGAAAAATCAAAAAAGAAGTAAAAGAAGCAGATATTGTGTTCATACAGGAATTAGGTCCTGTTGGATTCCTGACATTTAGACAAGCAAAAAAACAAAAGAAAAAAATTATATTTTATATCCATAACACCCCTTGGGAATTCCTTTCAAAACATTATAAATTGAATAAATATATCCTACAAATTGTAAAAAAATATTTCATCAGAATATACAATAAAGCAAATTTATTACTTGTACCCTATAACGATTTCAAAACTGAATTACAACATCTCGGTATTAAAGCACACATGGAAGTTGCCAGATTGGGGGTAGATATTGAACGATTCAAACCTTCTGATTTGAAAATGAGGGCAAAGGCATGTTTAAAATTGGGAGATCAAAAAATAATTGGATATGTTGGAAGAATTTCAAATGAAAAAAATACCTTAATTCTTCTTGATGCATTTAAAATCCTAAATCATGAAAATCTTCATTTATTAATTGTGGGAGATGGTCAAAAAGAATTAGTCAAAAAATTTAAAGAAACAAAAAATTGTACAGTCACAGGATTCGTAAAAGATGTTGAAAAATATACACAAGCAATGGATATTTTTGTCATGCCAAGTTTAACAGAAACAACATCCCTTGCCACATTAGAAGCAATGGCATCGGGGGTCCCAATAATTTCTACAAAATTAGGGTTTATGAAACATTATATTGTAAAAAATTACAATGGTTTATTTTTTCCACGAAATAGTGCATCAATGTTAGCTGTTCAAATCAATAAATTATTAGAAGATCAAGAATTACGTGAAAGTATGGGAAGAAATGCCCGTAAAACCGTAGCATATTCTTTTTCATGGGAACGTTCTATTAATAAGATAAAACGTTTATTAAGAATAATTAATCCCCCTAAAACAAATTGATTGTTTGCGAATGGGTTCATGCCCCGCTGCTTGCAGCGACTAATTAAGAGGTATATATTAAGCCCCAGTCAATAATGAGCGGTAGGACAGACACACCACTTATATACCCTTCAGACTCATTTTTTGCACCAAAAACCCAATATTAACCTAAACATACCCACAGCTTGCTGTGGTTGGGTTTTTGATTCTACATTTACAAAATAGGGGTTATTAAAAATACATATTATACCACTAGAAACATAAACCCCTCCTAAAAAGCATATAGGTATATATAACATAAACGAAACTTTTAAAAGGAACACCAAAAAGATATTTCATCATGAATGACGAAAAACCATTTGGGGAAGAAGAGAAAGAACGCCATTATGGCGAGGAAGATTTCGGCGTGAGCGGATTCATGAAAGGGTTCATGAATGAAAAAAACGAAAATGTGTGTGCAGAGTGTGATAGTGCTGTTGACCAAGAAGAAGCAATTATGAAAGAATTTGAAGGTGAAACACATATTTTTTGTTCAAAATCATGCCTTGAGGATTTTTCTGATAGTTTTTAATACCCTCAAACAAGGGATTTTTTTTTAATTTTACCGTAATACTTTAGCAAAATCAAAAACCCAACCACAGCAAGCTGTGGGGTATGAAATAATTGGGTTTTTGGTGTTTCTTTTTGGGTATTGAAGTCGCAGCAAGCTGCGGAGTATGTACCCAACAGAAACAATGAAACAGAGATAGCACCGACTCACTTTTCTGCTGGCGAGATTGCACTGTGAGCACCCCGTAAGGGGCTTCCCCCACCCGCAAAGAAATGTTAGAGTCGATAAACGTTCATAAATTGGTGCTTTCTCTGCTTCAGAACACTAAAGTATTGCATTTTACCGATATGTTTAAATTAAGATTCTTACTTTTACCTTTATGATCCCCCGTAAAGTTTATTCTCCAGAACATAAAGCTTACATTAACAGTGAATTTTGGAAACGTGTAACTGATATACAACAGTTAGAACATCTAATGGAACCCTTACGAAAAAAACATATTTTATTTTCATATCTTTATCCAAAAACAAAAGCACTTTACAACAGAATACCATTACGCAAAAATGGAGAAAATTCATTTGGACATCCACTAAATACCATTTTAAATTTATTACGTGCTGGTATTAAGGATGAAATTGTTCTTTGTTCTGCTCTAATTCATGATTATGTAGAAGAACAAGTTGATATATATCGAGATGCACATCAAATCAATGATAAAAAAAATGAAGGGATTAGAATATTAGATGAACAAGAAAAAGAAATATTCCTAGAACTTGAAAAAGAGTTAAATACATTTTGTATTATTAAAAAAATAGATCTGAAAAATGCAGAAAAAATTATTGCAACGACACGTTTACTTACACGACATAAAAGAGATTTTTATTATAGATCTATTATTACAATTTTTACACATCACAATACAGAAATTAAAGAAAATGCAATCCTTGTGAAATTAGCCGATAGACTTCATAATATTCTTACAATTGGAAGTTTCAATAAAGGTGAACGAAATTATCAATGTTTCAAAAATATGTTCATTCTTAATTCTGTTAAACGTTACTTGAAAAATAAACACGGAAAAATGATTTTTGCTGATAAAACCCTAAATCCATTGGATAAACTATTCAAAAAATGTGCAAAGGCAACTTATAACGCATTTATTGAAATTTGTTATTTATCTACTGCAAAAGGTCTTCAAGAAATAACGCCTGTGATTCAATTAGCCTTGAAAAAATTTGCACTAGAAACTGAAGGCATGTGGGAGGTTACAAAATTAAATAAGAAGGAAAAACATTTAATGTGTTTATTTCAAGGTGTCATCAGAAAGTATGATTATAAATTACATCACGAATTAAGTAAATTTGAAAAAAGAACCAAGAATGAAATTGATTATTGCAAAAAATATTTTGTTGAGTATAATTTTAATGAAGAACAAATCAATGCAATTATTGATTACAAAGATGCTTTTGGTATGAAAGAAGTCATTGCATATATGTTATACGACAAGGATTATAGTATTGAAGGATTTGAATATAGTGGTTTGTTCAGGAAACACAAAAATCCTTAAATCAAAAACCCAACCA
>PCYG01000069.1:0-2292 GCA_002763025.1 Candidatus Woesearchaeota archaeon CG10_big_fil_rev_8_21_14_0_10_32_24
CGATATTTTTTGCCTCACGCAGCTATTCTTACCTTATAACAGATAAGAGTTGGCTATAAATATCTATTTGAATCAGTCATTTATAAATGTTCCGATAAATTGTAATACTGTTCTATCCTATATTGAGTTTACACCTAAATAAACATGTGCTGGTGTTTCATAACCTAATGACTGATGAATCCTTTCATAATTCTAATAATTTACATATGAAAGGCAATCATGGACTTTTTCATAGTTCATTCTTGGGAACTCTCCTTTATATGAACCAAACCATCTTTCAATTTTTCCGTTACTTTGAGGATAGTAAGCTCGGATAAAAATATGCTTAATAGCATATTTTTCTTCGACCTCTTTTACGGGTTTACACGCAATTTTTTCACGATGTGACTTCTTGAAATGTAATCCATTATCGCTTACCAATTCTTTTGGAGCACCATACAACTCAATTGCTTTTTGTAATCCAATTGCTGAATTTTCTCCAGTTGCTTGGTCAAAAAGACCAGCAAAGACGATAAATCTTGATTTATCATCGATTATTGCTAAAAGTTTCTTTTTAGTCAAAGGGTCAATACTCCAATCAATATGCCATTGATCATTGCAGTTATCTGCCTCATAACTCACATAACTTGGTTTTCCTTGTTTTCCCAATTTCTTCCTCGTTAATTTTTCATATTGAATTACTTGATTAATCTTATTGTGACTTACGGAATAGCCTTTAATATTAAAATATTTCTCAATTCTACAAGCTCCCCAATCAAACTTTTTACGAATATCTACGATGTTCGCATAGAAATTTGGATTAATTGGAACTTTTAATGGGCCAGGTTTATGGTCATAAACACCATCAATCCCACTTGTTTCATATTTTGAAATTATTTTGTAAATTGTTTGGCGTGACACGCCGAATCGTTTTGCGATTCTAATCTTCTTCCAGCCATTGTTCCAACGCTGTAGGATTAATATTCTCTCACTTTTAGTTAATTTATTGTTTTTGTTGATATACATCCTTTCTATCATTTGTAGTAACCTCTTATTTCTTACTGCACATGAATAAAAGTGTCAACCTAATTCAGGATAGTATAGATAAATTGTAATACTTTAGTTTTCTGAAGCAAAGAAAGCACCAATTTATGAACGTTTATCGACTTTAACATTTCTTTGCGGATGGGGGAAGCCCCTTACGGGGTGCCCACAGTGCAATCCCGTCAGCAGAAAAGTGAGTCGGTGCTATCTCTGCTTCATTTTGCCAAAGTATTACGATAAATTGGGCTAATTTTCAAATTAAACAGTAAATTGAAGTTAAATTCATAAGATTTTTAAGGAAATTGAGCCCAACATAAAATCATGATCCTTAATGCACTTTTGATTGAAACAAAAACATTAGAAGATGAACTTCAAGAACACTTGGTAGAAGGCAAAAGATATGCAAGATTAGGGGTGTTTATAGGTATTAATTTTAGTGCCTTAGATGAAGAACGAATTACGTTTTATAATTTTCAGAAAACACCTCAAGGGGAAATTTTTGGTTACCATGCAAGTCAAATTCTGACCACACATCCCTTAATTCTTTACAATTAAATCTCTTCAATCCCTTCATTGACTATTTTAAAAAATAATTCTTTACCTTCAGGAAGACTCCTATGTTTCTTTAGGATTAACTTTCGTTCTTCTTCAGTTCTACGTAATTCTATTAGACATTTACTTCCATATTTTAAAAAATCACCACCCACCATTTTCACAAAACCTCGTTTATCAAAATCGCTATATACTTGGTTTGTAATTAAAACGGGAATTTTTTTTCTTCTTGCAATCTCTACAAGATAAGAGATTTGTTTTCCTAATGCTGAATTAACCTCAAAAACCTCATCTGATTTCCCTAATTCCAAACGATAAAGCATTGAAATGGAATCCACGATAATAAGACCAATATCCTCGTTAATAAGATCACGTAATGTTTCAAAAATAGCTTTTTGTTCATCAAAATTTACGGGGGTGAAAAAAAGAAGATTCTGAAGAACCTTTTGAGAATTATGTGTTAATTGTTGCACTCTATCTACAGCAATACCTCCCTCTGTATCTATTAATAATACTTTTTTTCCTTGTTCTGCGACGTTTACAGCTGCAAGAAGACAAAAGTTTGTTTTCCCACTTCCAGATGGACCATATATTGTGGTAATGATATCATTTTCATAACCCCCATTTAGGAATGTATTGAGAACGTGGGACCCTGTGGATAGTTTCATGTCATTTTAAGAGATGGTTAAGATTATAAAGATTGTGTAGGTAGAATGT
>PCYG01000069.1:2326-5277 GCA_002763025.1 Candidatus Woesearchaeota archaeon CG10_big_fil_rev_8_21_14_0_10_32_24
AAACAAAAGTCCTTTCTAAGCCTATATGCAACTTAGCAGAACCCAGAAATGGTTGTTAGCAATTTTCATTATAACACTAGTAACACGTTTGATTCTTGCATTTACAGTTCCAAATTTAACCTATGATTCATACTTTCATTTACGACAAGTTGAAGAGATAGGCCATTCTAGTATACCTTTATTTGAGGACCCGTTATCATATGGGGGAAGGACTTTGCATTACCTCCCATTTTTCCATTATGTAATTGCTCTTCTAAATTTATTTCTGCCATTAGGATTACTTGCGAAAATTGTCCCAAATGTACTCATTTCATTATTACCCTTTATCGTGTTTGCATTGAGTAAAAAAATTAGTAATAATGAAACGGCTGCATTATTTTCTGCATTTATTTCTGGATTTTTACCAGTTTTATTTTCAACAAATGCATTTACCCCATTATCCTTATTTTTGCCAGTAGCATTCTTTGCATTGTATTGTTTTTTAAATATTGACCAAAAAGGATATGCATTATATTTCTTAATCTCCTTTTTTATTTTAACAGTAACGAGTTCAGCAACATTCTTGATTATTGTAGGGTTTATGATTTATCTTATTCTTTCTGTAATTGAAAAAAAAAAAATCAAAAAACCAGAATTGGAGTTAATTATATTCTCTGTATTCTTTTACATTTGGATCCAGTTTATTTTCTTTAAAAAAGTCTTAATTTCGCAAGGAATTCATTTTATTTGGCAAAACGTGCCAACCCAGATATTAACACAATATTTCCCTCAAATTTCAATTTTAAATGCCTTATTATTAGTAAGTATTATCCCATTTCTGGCAGGAATTTTTGTGGTATACCAATTATTATTCCAGTCACAAAATCAAAAACCATTTCTTTTTATTAGTCTTGTAATCTCAACAACATTATTATCTTGGTTACGGCTGATTGAATTTAATTTAGCATTGAGTTTCTTTGCAATCATCTTAGCAATTTTATTTTCATTATTTTATGTTTATATGCTAGAGTTACTTGCAAAAACCAAAATTTCAGAATTTAAAAAATATCTTACTTTAATTATAATTATCTTGCTCCTTCCTACAACAATACTTCCTTCAATCAATTTCGCAGAGAAACAAAATACCCCATTAAACGCAGAGATAGATGCTTTTAAATGGCTTAATGAAAATACTGCAAAGAATGCAAAAATCGTAGGATTATTAGAAGAAGGGAATTTAATTACTTATTATAGCCAACGAAAAAATTTAATGGATGATCAGTTTAATTTTGTTGAAAATTCAGAAGATTTATTTTCAGACTTAACCGCATTATTTGCAACATCTTTTGAGACACAGGCATTAGATATCACATCACAACATGGTGTAACACATTTGGTATTAACACCCCATGCACAGCGAAAATATGAGATTAATAATTTCAGATACCAAACATCTCGATGTTTCAAAAAAATTTATAATGAAGAAACAAAAATATACCGAGTAGATTGTATTTTAGATAAAAAATGAACCAAAATAAAAACATTATTGGAAAAAAAAACCCTATATTCAACCACATATTAAAAGAACAAAAAAGATATATTTTTGGATTAGCAAGTGTATTATTATTTTTAATCCCCTTAATCAACTTTTTTAAATCAGATTCATTATTAATAGGTCCAGAAAGTTATTATTTTATCTCGCATTCTGCGTTATTGCAATCATTAACTTCATCATTTTCTTATGAGGTCATCATAATAATCCCAATTATTCTTGGATTGTCTACGCTATATCTCTTTTTTGCATTAGTAGAACAAATGAAATTTCCTGATAAATTGACTCTTTTCTTTTTATTTCTCTTAGTAATGAGTCCTGCTTTTATTTACACGTACTCTTCATTAACTGCAAATTCCTTTTTTATTCTTTTTGTGATAGCAACATTACTATTAATAATGCAAGAAAAGAAAATATTTACATCTCTTGCATTAATACCTTTAATTTTAGCAACATTGTTTGATATTTTTAGTTCATTAATATTATTTATATTATTAATCATTTATTCCATTAATCAACAAAAGAAAACGTCATATATTTATTTGGTGATTATTTTAATTTCATCACTAATTCAATATTTCCTAGGACAACCTTTTTTCCTTGGGCCATTTCATATTGAGCACGCAATTCCCGATCTGATTTCAGATTTTGGAGGACTTAGTGGTATAAGTTTCTTCGCAATCCTTTTAAGTTTCATTGGAATTATGATTACTTGGAAAGATAAAGAATTATATTGGGCATATTTCTTAATCCCCTTATTAGTACCACTATACTTTATTTCTACACAAATTATTTTTCCCTTCAGTATTTTAATCTTATTTTTTGCTGCTGTTGGTTTAGTCAAATTATTTGAACGAACATGGAATCTTATACCCATTAAAAATATTACATTCTTTTTATTGATACTTGGGATTTTATTTTCAACCCTAAGTTATATAGACCGCATTGATCAATTAACACCTTCAGGAGATATGATTGAAACGTTGACCTGGATGAAATATAATACTGTCCATGATGACATAATTTTATCTGATGCTATATATGGGGATTACATCAGAACCTTTGCAAAAAGAGAACCATTTGATACATTATATGAGAAGGAGCATACTGCTTTAAATGAAGAATTATTGAAAAATATAGAAATTAATAAGTTCATTTCTTTACTTGAAGAACAGGATATTTCCATTATTTATATTCCAAAAGAGATGAAGAAAATTTATAAGGGTGGCTTTATAATCTTACTACAGAACGAAAGATTTAAATTAATTCATTCTCATGGAGATTATGAGGTTTGGGCATTTAGCTCAAAAGAAGTATGATTTTTAGTGGTCTTGATATTATTTTGTACAGTTCATATTTTCTCTTACTATTCTTATCCATTTTTTGGTTATTAGTGTTATTCTCTTCAAAAGAAGATGAA
>PCYG01000067.1 GCA_002763025.1 Candidatus Woesearchaeota archaeon CG10_big_fil_rev_8_21_14_0_10_32_24
TACTAATCCCCTCATTACATATCCGATTGGGGGAACTGTTAAACTTCTTGCGAAAAAAAATAAAGTTAAATTAGAAATCATTAAACATTAATTTGCATCTCAACCAACAATTTCGCCAGACCAATATAATTTGTCGGAGTTATACCTTTCAATTCTTTCTTTACTTCATCAGAAACATGTAATCCCTCAATCTGCCTTTCAAAATCTTCTTGTGTTACAGCTCTTCCTCTGGTAAATTCTTTTAATTGCTCATATGCCCCAACAATAGATTCCCGTCTTAAGATAGTTTGAATCGCTTCCGCAATCACTTCGGGATGTTTATTTAATTCACCTACAACTTTCGCCTCATCAACTGAAATTTTTTTCATCCCTTTAAGAGCAGATTTATAACCTATTAAACAATATCCAAGTGCAACACCAAAATTTCTTTCAACAGTAGAATCTGAGAGATCTCGTTGTAATCGTGATTCAGGTAACTTAGTAGAAAAATAATTAAAATCAGCATTCGCTTTTCCTAAATTTCCCCAACAATTTTCAAAATCAATGGGATTAATTTTGTTAGGCATCGTTGATGATCCCACTTCTCCATCAACAGGTTTTTGAATAATCCATTGATCACTAATATATTGCCAGACATCTTTCGCAAAATCAATGCCAACCATATTGAATCTTCTCAAATTATCAAAAAGTTCTGCATAAGTATCATGTGGTTCTATTTGCGTGGTAATAAGATTTGGTTTCAACCTAATAATTCTTTCCTCATTAAATCCTTCAATGAAATCCTTAGAAAACTTGATCCAATCAATATTAGGATATGCAACATGATGCGCATTATAATTTCCAGTTGCACCATTTAGTTTTGTAAGAACCTCATATTTTTTTAATTGATCAAGTTGCCGTTCCATTCTTGATGCAAATACTTTAAACTCTTTACCTAATGTTGTTGGTGATGCAGGTTGACCATGAGTTCTTGCAAGCATTGGAAGACCAGCATACCTCTCTGCAAACTCATAAATTTTTTGTTGTAATCCTTCAGCCACAGGTAAAATAATAGAACTTAACGTGCCACTTAACATTAAACCATATGCAATATTATTCACATCTTCAGACGTCAATGCAAAATGGATCCATTCAAGAGAATCTTCCAAAGAAGTTCCTTGCAATTTATCCTTCATATAATATTCAACAGCCTTCACATCGTGATTTGTTGCTTTAATATTTTTGTAACCACTCACTTCAATCGCTTTAATCACTTCTGCATCTTCTAAAGAAAGATCATATAATTTCCTTACTAATCCCCTTTCTTCATTAGAAAATGGCCGTACACCAATTTGAGGATGTTCTGAAAGTGCAAGAAGATATTCCCCTTCAACTCTCAATCTATGTTCCATCAATCCTTTTTCACTAAAGAATTCTGCAAGTGGTTCTGTATATCTTCTATACCTACCATCAATTGGATTAATCGCTTCAAGGTTATGCATAAGATTCATTACGCTGAATGCTTTAAAATAATATGTATTCTCCACGTAATACTTTAGTGTTCTGAAGCAGAGAAAGCACCAATTTATGAACGTTTATCGACTCTAACATTTCTTTGCTGGTGGGGGAAGCCCCTTACGGGGTACCCGCAGTGCAATCCCACCAGCAGAAAAGTGAGTCGGTGCTATCTCTACTTCATTTTGCTAAAGTATTACTTCTCCACGATAGATATATAAATCAAGGATATAAATTAATACATCTCATGTCAACCTCTCTCAAAAAATGCGATAGTTGTACGCTTTGTTGTGATTACGCTACAATTAAAATCGCTCCACCAAAAACGAAAGAAAACATTGATGAAATTCGGTGGTTATTATTACATAACATTACTATTTTTACAGAATTCAACAAAGATTGGTATGCGAAAATTTACAATAAATGTAGTGCCTTAAATGAAAAAGGTCATTGCACAATTTATGCCACAAGACCAGATGTCTGTAAAAATTATTCCCATAATGCTTGTGAACGATACAAAGGCAGTGAATACATTAAAGAAACCAACATCTTCACAACAGAAAAAGAATTCTTATAATTTATCAATAAAAATCCTAAATTATAGTGAGTTTCCATTAAAAGCGAACAATATTAACTTCGTTTAAGCGAACTATATATGGAATTCCATTCGGTATTTCAGGAATTACAGTATAAAAAAGTTATTAGACAAAAAATAATCACGTCGCATTCTTAACAAAAGGTACTTTATTATAACGAATATGATAATGATTCTTATGCCCTGGCTCATGTTTCAAAACACGCCCATATTGATTCCATTCATCAACCCCGTAACTAGAAATCACTTCTTTACGTAATTGTGAGATATATTTTTGATCTAAAAAAATCCAATTGACATCTCCATGAACTTGAACCATTGTAATAAAATTCCAATTACTAGCCAACGATAGATAATTATTGAAATATTTTGGTATTTCAAATTTATTTTGAAATTCACTTGACTGCGGATTATAAGAATAAATCCCCACATCAACATCTAACCCATTCCGATGGCTTTTGTGAGGTTTCAGACAACCACCTTGGGCATGACTGATGTCATGAACAACTAAAGGTACTCTATAATAATCAAACATAAATCTTGCGGTTTTATCTAAAGATTGAACTAAATATTCCTGACCATAACTCAGCCTTGGTTTTTTAGGAATAATCCAGCTTTTTCCTGTTAATTTAGTAAAATTAGAATTTTTTGCTTTTTGGATTTCACGTTCTAAATTATTTAAAAAATTAGGAGATGGTTTTATTATTTGCTCATCCAAAGTAGTTGATGAAACAATGAGTTCTAAATCAGATATAAAAGGTTCAACGTGATTACTAGTTACATTAGAAGCTAGTACAAAAGTTGTGTAAATCTGAAGGATTGTGTGAATCATTTTTTTGGTTTCAAGAAACAAGACATATATAAAGTTGATGTTTTCATGGCCAGATAGTAAAAAGAAGCAAAAAATTTGCCTGGCTAATAAAAATAAAACAATTATATTAAACCTTAACCTTAAAAAAGGCAAAATATATTACATCCATTAAAAGGAAAATCTGATTTTTATTCACAATAATGACAGTAATACTTTAGTGTTCTGAAGCAGAGAAAGCACCAATTTATGAACGTTTATCGACTCTAACATTTCTTTGCTGGTGGGGGAAGCCCCTTACGGGGTGCCCGCAGTGCAATCCCACCAGCAGAAAAGTGAGTTGGTGCTATCTCTACTTCATTTTGCTAAAGTATTACAAATGACACACACCTTTATAACTGATACATATTTTTTACCCCTATGACCACAACATTCAAAGATTTAAATTTAAATCCACTATTAGAAAAAGCACTCATAAAATCAGGCTATATCATTCCAACCCCCATCCAATCACAAGCAATTCCAGGTTTAATGAACGGAAGAGATTTGATAGGAATTGCACAAACAGGGACAGGTAAAACTGCAGCATTCACATTACCAATTCTTCATAGAATGAAAGAAGAATATCCAAGAGTCATAAAAACATTAGTACTTGCACCAACTAGAGAACTTGCAGCACAAATAGGTGAAAGTTTTGCGAAGTATGGTGTGTATCTTAGATTCAAACACACCGTTATTTTTGGTGGTGTAGGTCAAGGAAAACAAGTTGAAGCATTATCAAAAGGTGTTGATATACTTGTTGCAACACCAGGAAGATTAATGGATTTATTGAATCAAGGAAAATTAACATTGAAACACATAGAATTCTTTGTCCTTGATGAGGCAGATAGAATGCTTGATATGGGATTTATTCACGACATCAAAAAAGTAATTGCGAAACTACCCTCTAAAAGACAATCCTTATTTTTCTCAGCAACAATGTCTGCACAAGTAAACACACTTGCACGAAGCCTTCTGAAAGATCCTATTCATGTTGAAGTTACACCTCAAGCAACAACTGTGGAACGTATCAAACAATTTGTATTTTTTGTTGATCAAGGTTCAAAAGACAAATTATTAATTGAACTTTTAAAACATGAACACCTTACAAGTATTTTAGTATTTACAAGAACAAAACATAAAGCGAATAAAGTAGCACAAGTTCTTACTAAAAATAATATTTCATCTGAAGCAATCCATGGAAACAAATCTCAAAATGCACGAACAAAGGCAATGAAAGATTTCAAAAGTGGTCACGTGAAAGTCTTAGTTGCAACTGATATTGCAGCAAGAGGTATTGATATTGATCATATTTCACA
>PCYG01000008.1:0-1463 GCA_002763025.1 Candidatus Woesearchaeota archaeon CG10_big_fil_rev_8_21_14_0_10_32_24
TAAAATAAAGAGTGTGATTTAAAAATAATGAATAATGATGGTAATTCATTGGATTATATCTATAATAATTTCCTTAACTTAATGACATTGGGAAGCCCCTTACGGGGTGCCCGCAGTGCAATCCCGCCAGCAGAAAAGTGAGTCGGTGCTATCTTTGCTTCATTTTGCTAAAGTATTACAAAAAAGGACAAGATATTTAAACAACTCCCTTTCTTAACTTCCTATGACATACAGAATTATTACACATGGAAATTGCCCAGACGGGTTTGCATCTGCCTTCTTTTTCAAGAAGTATTGGAGATTTCTTGTGCCAACATTAACACAAAAAGATATTGATACGGCTAAAGTGATTGGATTACAACCACGAGATGTACAATGTGGCGATTTTGAATTTACAGAAAAAGATATTATTTTAGATTTACCAAAACCAAAAACAAAAGTGTTCTTTTGGTGCGATCATCATTCTTCCAATAAAGAAGAAAATTTACCTGAAAACCATTACTGGCATATTGCACCTGGAAATGCAGGTTTTTTAATTGATATTGCAGTAAAAAATGGTTTAACCTTGACTGATGAATTAACATCATTCAAAAAAAATACAGACATCATGGATGCAGCTGAATATTCTCCAGAACAAATCACCGAATGTTTTTATGAACAAAAAAATTATGATCACCCTTCAGATTTATTAAAATTACATCTGATTGCTGCAATGTTTCATACACGTGACACTGTTTTAAATGATGAAATATTTCACACAGTGTTAATGCAAGAGTTAGCAGAAACACCGATGTCATCTCAGCCGTTATGGCAATTAAATCCTGTCATGTTTCATAAAGCACGCATGATCAGTTATCAAGAATGGCGTGAGGTTGTAAATGAATACATGGAATATGATAAAGACGCAAAATGTGTTGTGCAGGATGATAGATTAGCAGAACTTAGTAGAGGTGTCGCTGATCGGTTTTATGGGATTATGAAATATCCTCAATGTAGTTACACATTTTCATTACGTGATAGAAAAGATGGTACTACGGTACGTATTGGTATTGGATCAAATATTTTCCATAAAGATAGATGTAAGGTTGATATTGGAAAATTATGTAAAGTCACTGCTGAAAAATATGGTAATGGTTCCGGTGGCGGACATGCATACGTTGGTGGTTGTACAATTGATGCAAAAAATGCAAACAAAGCTAAAGAATTTATTTTAAAAAATTTAAAAGAAAAATAAAGACCACAAACCAATAATTATTTAGAATATCTTTTACCTCATGACATTAAACTTCTTAAAAAATTAGGATGTCCTTTGTAAAGTAAACTTGTTGCACCCAATGTTTGAACATGGGATTCTCATAAACCATCACCAATGGAAACAACAATCAAAAACCCAACCACAGCAAGCTGTGGGGTATGTTTAGATTAATATTGGGTTTTTGGTGCAAAAAATGAGTTTCATTTTT
>PCYG01000008.1:1503-4265 GCA_002763025.1 Candidatus Woesearchaeota archaeon CG10_big_fil_rev_8_21_14_0_10_32_24
AGATCATGTGATTATTTTGTTTTTATGTAACATATGTCACACACATCTAAACCTTCTTCAAAACCTGCATGAATCTGACATAATGCTTTGGACTCTTTAATATACTTACAAATATCTTGAATTTGCCTGTATGCAGTCGTTTTATCCTTGATTTTTAATGCGGCTTTATCAACAAAATCCTTCACATCTTGTGAAAGATCTGCTGTCTTTCCACGTTTCTCTTTCAGATATTGAGAAATGGCAGATTCAGTAACATTAAGAAGTTCCGCAATTTTCTTTTGAGAATGACCCGCTACTTTTAAAGCTCGCACTAACTCTTTACGAACAGCTGGAAGAACATACCAGACTTCTATTTCCTGTGGATGTTTTGCGGGAACATGCATAATAACGAGAATATTAACGATAGTTAAAAATCTTTGTGTTGAATGTAAGTAAATAGTCCACTTTGCCAATTGAGGCACATTTTTGGCAAATTGGATTTAATTATGCATTAAATTAATCAGGAACAAGCCAAAAATATGGATCCATTGGCAAAACAACTAAATACGTTCTCTTTGATTCTGTATCCTAAGAAAAATTACAATTTCCTTAATGTAGCTACAATCTTAGCAAGAACGTCAATTGCTTCTTTCATGTCATCCTTGGTAGTATCTTTGCCCATAGATAATCTAATGGAAGACCTGGCATCTTCATCATCTAATCCCAACGCTTTGAGAACATGACTTGGTTCTTGTTTGTTAGATTTACATGCAGAACCAGCCGAAGCATAAATTTTTGATTCACTTAAATAATTTAGAACTTTGTCAGCATCCACGCCATCAATCTGGAAATTTAAATTGTTGGGCAATCGTTCTGTCGGATGTCCGTTTAATCTAACATTAGGAATTTTTTTTGCTAAAAGTTTGAGTGTAAATTCTTGTAGATGTTCTAATTTATTTACAGTAGATTCACGTTCCTCTTCTGCTAACACTAATGCTCGTGCGAATCCTACGATTGCGGGCACATTTTCAGTCCCTGCACGTAATCCTAATTCTTGTGAACCTCCATGAATAACGGGTTTTAAAAGAACGTCATAATGTGCATATAATAATCCCACACCTTTTGGTCCATAAATTTTTCCAGCATTTAATGTTAATAAATCAATACCTAACTTTTTAACGTTAAGGTCTAATAAACCAGCTGCTTGACATGCATCCACATGTAATAAGGCATTTTGTTTTCTACGTGCAATTTCACGTATGTTTTGAATCACACCAATTTCTGAATTTGCATGATGGATAGAAATCAGCGCTGTACTTTTCCTCACTGCTTTTTCTAAATCTTCTAAATCTATTTGTCCAAATTCATCAACATCTAAATATGTAATCTTGAAACCGAAACTTTTCAAATATTCACAAGTTTGAAGAACAGCAGGATGTTCAATTTTTGTTGTGATAATATGACGTTTTTTTGTGGCACGCGCAACCCCAAGAATTGCGAGATTAATGGATTCTGTACCTGAAGATGTGAAAATAATTTTTCCATTACCTGCAGCATTAATCACTTTTTTTATGTCTTCAGATGCTTCTTCAATCGCAGCTTTTGATTCTTCCCCTAATGTATGTACAGATGAAGGATTTCCAAAAAATGTGCTGAAATACGGCATCATCTCGTCCAAGACTTCCTTTCTGACAGGAGTTGCTGCCGCATGGTCTAAATAAATCATATACTTAGAAGATTTTTTTTATTTATAAAGATTTTGATTGACACTGGACAACAAAAATAAGAAGGAATAGGAAGCACTGGACAACTAGACAAGTACGGACAAAGTATAAAAAGGCGTAAGTCTTGAAGTAATCTTATGGATAAAAAAATTGTGGTTTTTGAAGATCAAAATGTGCGAAGAGTATGGCATAATGATGAATGGTACTTTTCTGTTGTTGATGTTGTAGAAGCTTTGACTGATAGTCCAACGCCAAGACGATACTGGTCTGATTTAAAAATAAATTTAAAAAATGAAGGAATTGAGTTGTACGGATTTCTCGTACAACTGAAATTACCCTCATCTGATGGAAAGAATTACTTAACAGATTGTGCTAACACAAAATCAATGTTCCGTATCATCCAATCAATTCCTTCTAAAAAAGCAGAACCATTCAAGTTGTGGTTAGCTGAAGTTGGTTATGAACGCATTGAAGATATTGAAAACCCAGAATTAGCACAAGATCGTGTTAAACAATATTATGAGCTTAAAGGGTATCCTAAGACGTGGATTGATAAACGACTACGTGGTATTGCAGTGAGGCAAGAATTGACAGAAGAATGGGAAAATCGTGGGATTGAAGTGAAAAAAGATTTTGCTGTTCTTACAAGCGAGATCACGAAGGCAACATTTGGAAAAAATGTAAAAGAGTATAAAGAATTCAAAAATTTACCTCAAAAGAATCAAAATCTCAGAGACCATATGAATGATTGGGAATTAATTCTTACAATGATCGGCGAAAAAGCTACGACTGATATTACAAAAGCAAAAGATTCCCAAGGATTTGACGAATGTAAAGATTCTGCAAAAGAAGGGGGAGATATTGCACGAAGTACAAGAGAACAAATTGAATCTAAGATTGGAAAATCTCTAACTTCTAAAGAAAATTTTTTACATTTGAAAAAGAAGAAGGAGATTGAAAATTAAATCAGTTGAAATTAAGCCGAAGTTACCGATGCTGGGTCTTTGTTCTGGCCTTTTTGAAATTTAAGGAATAAATTTATATTTCATTAGTTTATTC
>PCYG01000073.1 GCA_002763025.1 Candidatus Woesearchaeota archaeon CG10_big_fil_rev_8_21_14_0_10_32_24
ATTTTACTTAATGTTGATTTTGCACCTTCATTTTCTGCAAGCACCAAGGGGACCATACTTACAATAAACATTGCTAAAATCATCATTGTCATTATTTTTTTCATATTAATTACCTCCATTTGTAATATGTTAATTCAAGAATTACTTTATAAAGATACTTCCTAACCTGTTTAAATGAATTTAATAAAGAAGAGATATATTCTGAGATTAAACTTTACAAAGCTTTATTTGGCTTTAGATTTGTTGATGAAGTTAAGCTTAACACAGCCTACAATTTTAGAGACAAAAGGAATCACTCTTATTTAATAGTAACATTTAAATAAGATTCATTTTTTGAAAGTTTATGCTTGATAGAATGAGAATTACACTTGCTGCAACTATTTTGAGTGGAAGTTTACTCTTCTCTAATTATGATACAAATATTGTATATGCGAAACAAAAACCAGATATTGTAGATGCCACGTCTCAAGGTTCATCTTTAGAAGATAGAATTAAAAAAATAAGTGTTTCTTACTCAGATGAAGATTTTGCATACAATCAAGCTTATGAAAAAGCTAAAAATATTGTTACTCATCTTTCTTCAAAAAAACAATTTCCAAGCAACACATGGGAAATTATAGCACTTTCACATATTTCAGAAGGACTTGTTAATTATGAACAAAATCATCCAGATAAAAAAGAAGAAATTAAAGGATTATTAGAATTAATCATTCAAGATGCTACAACGAAATTATCGCCTTATAATCATCAATTAAACGCCCAAACTTCTTTGAAAGAAGATGGGATATATTTAAGCCATACGGAAATTATTCTAAATTCATATCAACAATTAACAAAAAATCAAAAATATATCAGATTACAAACAAAAATTGCACATGAATTGGCTCGTAGATCATTAAACGATCCACAAAAACATATGCGTTCTTATGCTCACCTGAAATATAAATGGCCGGCGGATCAAGCAGCTACTCTTTATGCAATTTGGTCATTTGATCAAAATAATGGAACAACTCTCAGTAAAGAACCAATTAAAGAATGGTTTACTTACATTAAAAAAAATGCAACTGATTCACGTACCCGCTTACCTTATTCAAACATTACAGGTAAAAGATTTGGAAAAACTCCACGAGGATGTGCTCTTTCTTGGAGTATAAGATACATGGGTTCTTTTGCACCTTCTGAAGCTAAATCTCAATGGAGCCAATATAAAAAAAAGTTTTATGTCCAACATGGACCCGCACATGGATTTAGAGAATGGCCTAAGGGAATTAATCATAGAGGAGATGGGGATTCAGGATCCATCATTTATGGTATGGGTGTTGCAGCAAGTGCATTTGGTATGAGTGCAGCAAAAGTGTTACAGGATTATAATACCTATCAAAAATTAAAAAATACTCAAGATCTTGCAGAAGAGTTATTAATTTTAATGCCACAAAAAGGAATGAAGAACACAGAAGCATTAACTCAATCAATTCTCTTTTACACCTTATCAATTCTTTAAACTGATGAAGAAATACTTTAGTGTTCTGAAGCAGAGAAAGCACCAATTTATGAACGTTTATCGACTTTAACATTTCTTTGCGGGTGGGGGAAGCCCCTTACGGGGTGCCCGCAGTGCAATCCCGTCAGCAGAAAAGTGAGTCGGTGCTATCTCTGCTTCATTTTGCTAAAGTATTACCTGATGAATTAACCTTTAATAGTTTCAATGGAAGACCAAGAGGCATTGTGATTAAATGGTTTTGCACCAAATAGAGTCATTGATGCAGAGAGTGCATCCGAAACAACTAAATGTTGACCTGTTCCTGGAATATTAAGAATTGTTTCATATCCTTTTTTCGCTTCAAAAGAATAATCGTCTTGGACACTCCACACGAAATAAATTTGATTTTTCTTTACAGTATAACTACAAGTTAAGATAAAACGATTATTCATATTTTTTAAAGCAGCATTATCCTGCTCTGCAAGAACATATAATTTTTTATCACCAGATTCTCCACGTGCAATGCCCCCATAACTCTCTGAGTTTCCTTTAAAACTCTGCTGTGAATGATAAATATCAGAACTATTAAGAATTCCAGAAGATTTAATATTCCCTAAAGCATATTGCTGTTCAACATATTTAATCATAGATTTTTGAACTATTTTAACCGCTTCCGAATCTTTATAAATATCAGATAAGACTTCTAAATCCTTTCCTGAACCTTGGATATAATGAATTAATAATTTTGAAGCTTCTTCCATACCTTTAACTTTTCCTCCAATCGCAAGAAGATAATAATAATTACGTAAAAATTGAACCTCTTTGGCATCTAATTTAATTCCATGATTCATGTTTTTTTGTAAACGATGCACTTCCTGACTCAATTCAGAAAATTTAGAAATACTGAAATTTTTTAAAGTCCACATTAAACTGATCTTTCCTTGATTACTAAACGCAATCATTTCGTTTTCAGTGAGATGATAAAGAACTTGAACAGGCGAATCATTTTCACTCAATTTTTGTTTTAAAGAAGCGAGAAAATCTTCCTGTGTGGGAGTTATATCTCTGTGACCTATACCCCTAGATTGTTCAGACCCTAAAATATGGTTTGCCTCCATAATAACTTCTGCTCTTGGCAATCCCCCACTGGGTGAACGCGAAGTCTGATGCATCGTGACTGCTCCAGCAGTAATAATGGGAAGAATAGCTAAAGCAACAACGCACATCATTCGTTTCATCATAAAACGGGAACGAGTATCTCTACGAACAATTTCTCCATGTAACGCACCCATACGTACTACTACTTCAGAACGTTCTTTCTTCAAAGACTTTTCTTCTTCAAGAGCTGCTTTTAGGACTCTTTTTCTTTCTTGTTCTAAATCTTTTATTTCTTTTCTTGCACTAGCTGCTTCTCTTGCTGAAGAATTTTCTTGTTTATCTAAGAGTTCTTGTTTATCTATTGCATGATCAATATTTAATTTTACTTCATGTATAATTTGATCAATATGGTAAATTGCACCGCCCACTAAAGAAGTAATACTTTTAGACATTTCAGATCGTTTAGAAATATAACCCATGACTTCAACAAAAACGGGTTTATATTGTTCTAAATAATTAATAAATTCATCATAAGGATTATTTAAGATGCCATCTGCAATCAATGATTCTGTTGTTGTAATTCTTTCACTTAACATTCCATAATCTGAATGAAGCATACCTTCGCTGAGCAAAGTTTTAAGCAAAGCTAAATTTTTAGGATCATTTGCGTTAAGAAATCCTTGAGCCCGTTTTTCACCTAACCAAAACTCAAAAGGGTAAACGCCACTTGCAGTTTTATAACATCGTAATTTGTTTGTATAGGTTAACATTTGTTTTTTTTCTTTGCCAGAATAATGACTTAAAAAAAGAGTAATGCGTTCTGGAATTTTAAGATGTTCCATTTCTGCAATAACACCGGATTCTGAGTTTAAAGAATCTAAAATAATCTTACGAATATCTTGTTGTACTTTTTTTGACAATGGCTGATTTAAATCTTGTTTGGATAGTAAGGTTAATGCTTCAGTTAATCGTTTTTTTTGCATTTCTTCTAAGGAAAGTAATTTATGAAGAGGAGATGCCTTTTCCTTTTTAAGAGATTTACTGATTCTTTCTAGTTCTTTTTGAAATTGGTTTACTTTTTTAATAAGAGAAGTTATTTTCTGGGATAAAGCAAGTTTTTGTGTTTCAAATTGATCTCCCACGTTCATTAATTGTTCAATATTAATATGAGCATACGCTGATCCTGGTTTATTCAGTTCTTCACTAAATATTAATTCTATTTCTTTTAATACATTTTCTATAGCTTGAGTTACTAAAGTGAATTCATTTGTAATTCCTTCTAAGAGAGTTTGTAATTTTTTGTGTGTTTCTTTATCCACATTTCCTTCTTTTTTGACAAAATCTAAAAATTTTTCAATTAAAGGTATTAAATGCATTAAGATTTTATGAGGAACATTAATATCTTTATCTAATTCTGCAGACTCAAAATTCATCAAATTGCGTGTTTGAGAGATTATTTTATTCGCATTTTGAGTTAATTTGTTTCGAATACCTTCTAATTTTTTTATATTTAAGGGAGATTGAATACAAAATGCAGAAATTTCTTGTTGTTGTTTTTTGAGAGCATCATAATTAATTATAATTTGGTCAATAACGCGACGTTCCCTTCTTCCTAAAGTACGTTCTGAAAGCGCTTGACCTAAAAGATCTTGAAATATTCCCATCTATAGGTTACACCTTTTTTTTTGTTTTTTTGATAATAATATTATTCTAATTCAAAAGAGATTAAAAACCTTTCTTTTAGGGAAGTCTAAATCAAAAACCCAACCACAGCAAGCTGTGGGGTATGTTTAGGTTACTATTGGGTTTTTGGTGTTTGCTCTTAAT
>PCYG01000072.1 GCA_002763025.1 Candidatus Woesearchaeota archaeon CG10_big_fil_rev_8_21_14_0_10_32_24
CATTGCTTCTGCTCCTTGTGCTAATTTTTCCATAAGAAAAGAAATAAGAAGGATGTTTAAATAATTATCGTTAGATTAACGTTGTCTAGAATAGAATTATAAGATTAGAAGGGTAATTCTATCTGTGACTTTTTTAGAATAATTTCTAAAGCAGATCTTTTAAATTGTCCTTCTAAAATATGTGATAAATCACTTTCTTTTGTATAATTTGCTTCTACTAATTTATGAACTCTTCCTTCCGTGACAAGTTTCGTACCCGTTTCTAAACTTCCTGCAATACGTGGATTGTAAACACCCACACATAAACCATCTCGGTCAGATAAAATCGCAAATGGAGGTACATCTGTAAAACCATCTGCAACATACACCATGCGTGTAAAAGGAACTTTTCTATGATCCATTCGCATTTTACGTTGAAGATTTATTGATGGATCTACATCTGCACCCTTGTTGACAGAAAAGAAATGTAAAGGTTTCAAATTGGGACCAATCGCTGATGAAATTGATGCTAAAGATAGTTGAGGTAAACCAAGATAACTTCCTTCAATAAATTCTGATGCAATGACTTGATCTACATAAGGTGCAATTTCTGTTCCAAGAATAATTTGTCTATTTCCTGTACTAACAATATGATGTTCTAACTTAATTCCTTGATGACCAAACTCTTGATTAATTCTTTCTTTAGATCTTTTAAAATAATCCACTACACCTGGAAAAAAGGTAATCCCTTCGCCCAATTTACGTAAATCTTTATTCATAAATGGAGGTAATTTTTTTTCATTAATATATTTCATAAATATATTCATGTAGCAATGTTCACCATCAATTTGAAGACCATCATCAGTTAATATTTTTTGAAATAAATCACACTCTTCAAAAAAAGCATTGGCATCAATCCCATAATTTGCAAGAATAGGATGAAACATAGTATCAGGGATTAACGTACCATCAAAATCGTAAAAACATACTATTTTGTATTCTTTCATATTACCTAGAAACAGCTATCAACTCTTAATAATAAAAATAAAAGAAGAAATATTTAAACTTTTGCTAATACTGCATCAATTTTCTGCTTAAGCATTGGTCTTGGTGCAAATCCCACAATCCGGTCTACTTCTTCACCATCTTTAAAAACAATCAAGCAAGGAATACCCGATACTGCAGATTCTTGTGCTGGTCCGGGATATGCTTCTGTATCTAATTTTGCAAATGCAAGTTTACCTTCGTAATCTTTGCTAAGTTCATCAAATACAGGGCCCATCATTTTACATGGACCACACCATTCTGCCCAAAAGTCTACAATAATTGGACCTCCAGAAATTGCGTGTTTAAATGTTTGTTCAGTTAATTGTTGTACCATCAAAAATTGCCTCCATTTTATTTTTGAGGATCTAAAAAATGTCTATTTTTTAGAGCCATTTTAATTTACCTCTTTGTTCTTAAAAATATAATGCCTTTATCTGTTTTGTGGAAAAAATGGCGTGCATATGAAACCATCAGTTTTGTATTAGAACACGGCACTTTATACGAGAGAATTGTACAATATTAGCCAGAAAAAATTCGGGTGTCCATAAATGAGGATAATGGATTCATACTTTACTAAAGAAAATACTATCTTCAAATACATAATTCTTCAAAGACATAATTTTAAGAAAAGTCCAAAAAATAGGGTTTCCGATACCTTTATAAACAAATTTTCCCTTCTTCCTTCTTAAAAGATGGTGACGTTTAGAATTATAGGTATTGCTGTATTATTTATATTACTTTTTAGCACATTTTCTTTAGCTGCAAATACTCTTGATACTTCAGTTACAGGAGGACAAACGGATTGTGTTTATTATTATTTCTCAAAAGATTGTGTAAGTTGTACAGCAACAAGTACATTTATGAATAAACTTATAATTAAAAATCCTGATTTAAATTTACAACAATTTGAAGTATATCAAAATGCACAAAATGCAGCATTATTAAAAAGTTATTTTGATTCTTATAATATTCCAGAGAGTTCCAGAAATATTCCTGCTGTGTTTACAGGAGGCACATATTTTATTGGGGAGAAAGCAATCAAAGGTTTACTTGAAGCACGATTGGAAGAAAATGAAGATGAAAGTTGTCCAAGCTTAGCTGCACAAAATGCAGTGGGATTTGTAGGCATAGGAGAAACAAGTAATGTGCTTGACACTTTAACATTTTTTAACGTTCTTGGTGATGCTTTGAAAGATAGTGTGAAACAGGGACATCTTGCATTATTATTACTTTTAATGGTTCTTTTAATTACCATTAAAGATCAAGAAATGATGATTAAAAGAGCTGTATTATTTTTGGTAACAGTTTATTTCACACATTTACTTTTTGGCATGGGTTTGTTTTCTGGTATAAAATTATTCAATGCAAGTACCATTTTCTATAAAACAATTGGGGTCTTTGCAGCAATTTATGGGACTATTAGTATCAAAGCTTTTTTTACATCTTATAGAGTAATGTTAAAAGAAATCCCCCAAGAAATTAAAGTAAATTTAAAAATATTTAGAAATGCAATCATTTCAATAACTGGTGTTTTTATTCTTGGATTCATGGGCGGAATTTTAAGTTTACCTGATTTAGGAAATAAATTTGTAACATTACAAAATTTATTTACGGAAAGTTCATTCAAAGTATCTGCATTTCCAATGATTATATATTATTCCTTAATTTCAATGATTCCATTAATTGCTTTATTTGCACTTGTACATTTCATAAAAGAAGAATTAGAAAATATTGCAGAAGATAAAGCAAATGATAATCCTCATAAACTACAAGTATGGACGAAATATCATGCACGAATTGTTAGTGTAAGTATCAGCAGTGTGATGTTAGTAATTGGATTAATTTTGATTTTTGTTTAGTAATACTTTAGTGTTCTGAAGCAGAGAAAGCACCAATTTATGAACGTTTATCGACTCTAACATTTCTTTGCGGGTGGGGGAAGCCCCTTACGGGGTGCCCGCAGTGCAATCCCGCCAGCAGAAAAGTGAGTCGGTGCTATCTCTGATTTATTTTGCTAAAGTATTACTTTGTTTAGGAAAGATTAAATAAACCCCCACTTTCCTATATTAATGCCTTCAATTAAAAAAATGAAAACGGTTTTTTCTTTATTAGAATCCACACACCCACAGACGATGTTAGAAGAGCTAGGACATTATCCTGTGCATCAGATGTTGATTATGACCCTTTTAAGCGCACGTGCAAAGGATTCTACAGTGATTCCAATTGTGAAAGAATTCTTCAGGAAGCACCCTACGATTGAGAATATAGCCAATTTAGAGATTAAATATTTGGAGAAGGCATTTTTCAAATGTGGCTTCTATAAAATAAAATCTAAACATGTGAAGGAGTTGTGTCACATTCTAAAAGATAAATTTAATGGAAAGGTTCCAGATACATTGGAAGAACTGACAAGTTTACCAGGTGTTGGACGAAAAACAGCAAATTGTATTCTTGCGTATCATTTCAAGAAACCTGCCATTGCAGTTGATATTCACGTGCATCGGATTGCAAACAGGATTGGATGGATTTCCACAAAGAATGAAAAGGAAAGTGAGTTTGCATTAATGGATCTTGTTCCAAAGAATGAATGGATTAATGTAAATCGTTTGTTTGTGGGACACGGACAATCTATTTGTGCTCCGAGAAAACCACAATGCGAGTTATGTAACATCAGAAAACATTGTAAATATGGAAGGGAGTTGCATGGATGATCCAATCACACAAATTTCTGTAAATAATAAATTTTATCAGCTCACAGATATTATTTATTACACACGAGAAACAGGTGTTTATATTGGCCATCCCTTAGAAATTCCTAAACATAAATATGCTATTAAAAAACCAATTCCTAAAGGAATAACCTATTGGGTTATAAGAGAAGCAAATACATTACACCAAATTATGCATCCTAATATTGTAAGATATATTGACCATTCTGAAGATTCCGAAGAGTCTTATTTAGTGATGGAATTAGTTCCAGATACATTGGATTCTTTAATTAGAGATGAAACTGTTTCTAAAGAAGTGATTATAAAATATATTGAACAAATGCCTTCTTTCTTAAGAATATTTCATCATTTAGGTATTGCACACACAAATATTAATCCTGATAATTTAGGATATGATGATGATGGAACTATTAAAGTTTTAGATTTATCAGATGCTGTCCCTTGTCATTATTCTGTAAAACAAAAAATAAAAAGTATTTGTGCTTCGGTTCTTTCCCCTGAATATTTATTAAATGGAGAAATCACACCCATGACCGATATGTATTGTGCAGCTCGAGTTCTTGAATGTTTATTATTTGGAGATTATGTGATTGCACAAAAACCAATCCTTACGTTACAAGAAGGATATAAACATCTCCCACAATCTTTTTTTGATCTTTACACAGATATGACTAAAAAAGATCCTCTTGATAGATTGCACATTAAGGAATTAAAAAAAAGAGTAGACACGGTTGTAAAAGATTTAAGAAACATAGAAATTTTTACAACAGATTTACTTACTAATATAAAATAATTTGAGAACAGCTGCAATAAACCATACACCATTAAGAATCATGAAGGGTAAGGAGTTTAACGTAAATGCGTAATATGATAATAATCCTGCCCCTACAATATTTAATACATTAAATTGCCATGATTTAGAATTAATTTTCTTTGAGAATTCATCTAAAAGAAATGCAATTAAAATTAATAGCATTCCCAAAAGCCCAATGATTAAATTTACGTCTGCCATTTTATTTGTGTGCAATAGGTTTAATACCCCACTGCTTACAGTGACTTTAGATTTTGAGCAAACATTTTGTGTGCAGGGATTTTTATTTGTGGGGTACTTTTTTAAGAGTAGGCATTTTCGCTAATTTTACAAAATGTCTCCCAATATCACTCATGATTTTTTTCTGCATTCCTGCGGTCTTCACTAAAGATGATAAATATTTATAATGCGGTAATTCCATAAAAAATAACATTTCTTCTAAAGACAATGATTTTTGTAATAATTCATTGACATCTTCATAATGTTCAGAGAGTTCTTGCATGTCATCATTAAATGTTTTAACTTCATTAATTGTTCTTTTAATATTCAAGACATCATCAGAAATAAAACTTTTGATAATCATTTTTGATTTTTGTTCATTTCCTTGAAATTGTGTTAATTTTAATTCAATTAAATGACGTACATGTGAAGTTAAACGTTGTGTTACAAAATCTGAATTCTCAAATTTTTGCATTGTTTTTTGAACATTCTGCATTTTTTGATTTAATTCTTTTTTTGTATTTTGATCTATATTTTGAAGAAAGGGTAAGTGTTTATTGGTATTTGTTTTGACAGGTTTAATCCAATTTTTCTGAAATTCTTGCAAATCTTCCTTTATTGAAGGAATTAAATGAACTTCTTTTCTAATTTCTCGTAAATCCATGTAAAGAGAGAGGATTAATCTATTTATAAAGGTTAGTTTTTTATATAAGTTTAACTAGAGAAAAATAAACCAAAACTAAATTTAGAAGTTTTTTAGAAGAAAACTGATCAAAATACGGAGTTTTGAAGGTTATTAAGAAAGAAAAAAGTTTTTCCGATACCTTTATAAACTACCTGTTTAGATTAAGCTTAAAGAACCGTAATATAACGAGATGAGGCATAAAATATGTTCTATAAAGTCAAAGTAAAGGATTTCATCAGAGTACCACCACATATGTTTCATCTTAAGAAAAATGATGCCGTTTTACAAAATGTAAAAGCTACATATGAAAATTTTATATCTAAAGAATTAGGATTTGTGATGAATGTAATTGACGTTTACAACGTAGAAGAAGGCGTAATTGTTCCTGGTGATGGAGCTGGATTTTATGAAACAGAATTTGATTTATTGACATACAAACCAGAATTAAATGAGCTTGTATTTGGAAAAATCCGAGATATTACTGATTTTGGAGCATTCATTGATATTGGTGGTGTAGAAGGAATGGTTCATATCTCTCAAAGTATGGATGATTTCGTATCATTTAGCAAAGAGAAAGTTTTAATGGGAAAAAATACCAACAGAAGTATTAAAGTTGGTGACAAATGTAAAGCTAGAATCATTGCAATAAGTTATAAAGATTTAAATAATCCTAAAATTGGTTTAACCATGCGACAAGAAGGTCTTGGTAAGTTAGAATGGTTAAGCGAAGAGCAAAGCAACAAAGTTGCTAGCTCCTCAGTAAAGCCTACGGATTCAAAACCAAAAGAAGCTAAAAAAGCTGAATAATACTGAAATGGCAAAGAAAAAAGCATGTAAAAAATGTAAACTTTTTGTAGAGGGTGAACAATGCCCAATCTGTAAAAACGGAAATTTTACAAATAATTGGCAAGGACGATTATTTATTACCGATGTTGAACGTTCCATGATTGCACATAATGTGAACGCAGCAGTTAAAGGTGAATATGCAATTAAGGTACGGTGATTATGATGAAAATTGAAATTACACAAAAAAATGAAAATACATTATTAGAACGTACGGATCTTAAAGGAACTATTAACTTTAAAGGTGTTACACCTAGTAATAATGATGTTGTTATTGGCATTGCAAGTAACTTAGGAGTTAAAGAAAATTTAATTGTTGTTAAAGCTATCCATACTCAATTCAGTCAACAAAATGGAACATTTGATGCAATGGTTTATAAAAACACTGAAGTTCTTAAAAAGACTGAAAAAATGACAAAACACTTACGAAAAATAGCTAAAGAAGAAGCTAAAAAAGTAACAGAAGCTAAAGAGGCCGAAAAAGAAAGAAAAAAGACAGAAGAAGAAGCTAAAAAAGCACGATCAGAAAGTTCTGATGAAGCTCAAGAATAGGTAAATTACAATGGCAAAGAAAGGCGGGAAAAAAGGCGGCAGTGAAAAAAAAGCACGAACAGCGAAAAAACCAACACAATTATGGAAATGTTATGATATCCAAGGCGACAAATTAATTCGTAAAAATCCATTTTCACCCAAATCTAAAGGCGATTTCATGGCAGTTCACAAAAATAGAACGGTTTGTGGAAAAACAGGTTACACTGAATTCAAATCTAAAAAACAAGAATAATTAAAGTGACCTCTCTTTTTTTTTCTCATATTATTTCTATGGACTATAAACCTAAACAAATGGGTATATTTCTTCCTAAAAATGAAACTTCTTATGAATTAAAGTATGAACAAATTGATCCATTCTTATTAGCACGTTTAAGTGAACGTCAAAATCCAGAAAATTTCTATAATGTAGTTATTGATCATTTAAGACAGGTAGATGCACAATTAAATGGTATTAATCCCTTTAATCCTAAGAATAGTGAAATGCCAAACATAACAAGAATACAACAAAAAGAGTTAAGAGAAAGTAGAGAATTTTTAGAATATCTTGTGTATAGATTAAACTGTCATTAGTGAACCATCATCAATCCATAAATTCAATCCCTAATTCTGATTCAACAGCTCCTTTTTTAAGGGTACCAAGTTGATGGGATTCACCAAATATTTGGTCAGAACTAACACCCGTTATAATTAACATTGTTCGAATTGTTTTTTCAAGATCTTTGTAAATTTGTGCACCCCAAATTATTTTTGCTTTAGGATGAAGTGCTTGAGTTACAGTCTCTACAATTCTTCGTGATTCATCTAATGTTAAAGATTCACCACCAGAGATGTTAATTAATGCGCCAGTTGCATTGGATATATCCACATCAATTAAAGGGTTATTAATTGCTTTCTGCACAGATTCATCAGCCCTATGTTCTGAATCGGATTCTCCTACACCAATCATTGCAACCCCACCTTCTCCCATGATTGCCTTAACATCTGCAAAATCTAAGTTTACCAGACCTGTTTTTGTGACTAGTTCTGCAATACCTTTTACGGCATTTGTAAGAATTTCATCTGCAACTTTAAATGCTGTTTGTAATGGTAAATGTGGCGCCATTTCTAATAACTTTTCATTAGGAATAACAATTAATGTGTTAATACTTTGTTCTAATTTTTCTAAACCGATAAGTGCATTTTCGTATCTATGGGAACCTTCCATACTAAATGGAATTGTGACTATTGCAACACTTAAAATTCCCATGGATTTCGCTAAACGAGCCATATATGGTGCTGAACCAGAACCTGTTCCTCCACCTAATCCACATGTAATAAAAATCATATCGGTTCCTTCTAATAATGCACGAAGTTCTTTATCACTTTCCTTACAAGATTCTTCACCTACTTTAGGATTTGATCCTGCTCCTAATCCTTTTGTAAGATCTTTTCCAATGAGAAGTTTTTTATCAGCGGTAGTATAAAGTAAATCTTGTGCATCTGTATTTATCGCAATTGTTTCTAATCCTTGAATGCCAACCTGAGAAATCCTATTAATAGTATTATTTCCAGCTCCACCACATCCAATTACCTTGATTCTTGTTTTTTGGCTTGCGATCAGTCGTTCTAATTCGGCATCAACATCAGAAACCTTCTTATGAGAAATTTCTTGTGTTTGATGAATTTGTATATGAGGATCTTGTTGATATTGTCTAGAATGTTCTTCCATGAATTACACCTTTTTTATATTTTTTTTATAAGAATCAGATTTATAAAGATTGTTAAACTGGAATGGTCTGGTTAGAAGATTATTTATCTTCTTTGACTTTAAATTCAACATCAACCTTTGTTAATGCCTTCAATTTTTCTGCTAAAACACTTATAAATTGTGGAGGAAGTTGTAATGGAAGTTCCACAATTGCATTTCCGTCATTAATTGAAATGGGTATATATTCTTTCCCCATCTTTAATGTTTTTTCTAAAAAAGATTGAATTTGTTCTTTTATATCTGTAATTTTTTTATTGATCATGCACGTATAAATAACTTTTTTTCCGGCTAACGGATGATTATAGTTTACAATAACTCTTCCACCAGATACTTTTGTAATAACTCCTCTTCTCCCATCTGCATCAAATTGTAATCCTGGTTGAGGTACCATCTTATGTTCTTTAAATGTTGCTATAGGCATCATTTCAATATTTTTTACATCCCGTTTTCCAAATGCATCTTCAGGTTGTAATGTTAAAGAAAATTCTTTTCCTATTTCTTGTCCTTCAAGACCATTGTCTAATCCTGAGAGAAGTTGTTTTTCACCTACACAAATAACTGCTGGTTTTAATTTATTATGAGTATGTGGGATTTTAGCTTCATGAGCTATTTTTTCATCAGTTGTGTCAAAGATTGTACCATCTTCTAACCTTCCCGTGTATGTAATTTCAATAAAATCATTCTTTTGAACTTTTTCCATTATTTCAATGGGAGAATGAAAGACATTTATAAGTTTTGTTGTTGATGTGTTTATATATACTCAACGCTAAATGAAATTTAGAACTTAATTCATTTAGCGTTTGTATATACCAACGAAAAATTCACAAAAATACTTTTCGTTCAGTATATTTCATAATTTCATCTGCTACTTCTTCAGCACTCGGTACTGTTGAATCTACGACCAAATCAAATTGTGATTCTTTTCTGTTGTCTATACCATAATATTTTTTGTACCGAGCAGCATCTTGTTCTTCTCGTAATATGACACTTGCTTTTAATTGTTCCAGTGATATTATGTTTCCTTCATTTCTTTGTTCCGCAAGTTCTTTTTTTTGTAAATCTTTCCAAATACGTTCTGCACCTACATTAGGATCAACTTTCACATAAATTTTAATAGATTCAGGAATGAAATGAAATTGTGTTCTTCCTTCAACAATAACTATTTTACCTTGTTTTTCTAATGTTCTCGCTTTTTCTGCAGCTTTTTCATCTACATCAACATCTGTTTCGGGATGTGTTTTTGCGTATTCATTAAGTTCCTCTAAAGTCATCCCTTTTTCTTTTGCTAAATCTCTTCTAATACCACCTACATAAATTCGCTCAGCATTTAGTTTCTTAAGAAGAATTTTTGCAATGGTTGATTTCCCACTTCCTGGGTTTCCTGAGATTGTAATGATCATAGTATTTTTAATAAAGTGAAGTTAATAAAGTTACCTAATCTTTTCGTATTCAGATTTTTTCAAATCACCGAATTTCTCAGTGAACCATTGTTTAGTCCAGAACATGACCGATTTTCCTACACCCCATTGTTGATAACGACGTGTGGAATTTGTAACGGTGGTATTAAGACAATGATATTTTCCAAGTTTATGTAATTCTGAAATTAATTTGTGATGTTCACGCACAATAATTTCTGGATTGTATCCGTTTATTTTTTCAAAATCTGATTTCCGACATGCTAATGCACCGCTACACGCTTTGTATAATCCTGTAGAGGCATAAAGATTCTTTATACCAAATGCTAATTTATATGATAACTTTGATTCATCAGGTTTACTTTTGGTAGTCATGATTGCATGTTTATCCGAAAATGTTGTATGAAGTTTATGTAATGCATCTTGTTCCAATGTTGTGTCTGCATCAAGAAATAATAGTAAATGGGATTGCGCTTTGTCAGCACCATAGTTCCTTGCTCTGCTCACGTTTGCTTGTGACATTGTAAAAAGTTTTAATTTTTCATGTTCTCGTTTTTTTACAATTTCTTCTGTTTTATCTACACATCCATTCGCAACAACAATCGTTTCAAAATCTTGGAATGTTTGATTTTTAAGAGAATGTAAAGTCTGGCGAATATAATTCTCCTCGTTATGTGCAGGTATTATGATTGATATTGCAGGAACCACCTAAGTTTAGAAAGATAAGAAGGTATTTTAATGTATTGTTATTGTAAAGAATAGAGGTTAGAGTGTCAAATAATTCGCAGCCCATAACATTCCGGAGTCAGAATAATAAAATGGTGTCCGATGTGGCTTTCCATTTTCTGCAAAAACTTCTAGGACATTTTGATGTTTTTCAATTAATGTAAGATAATTTTTCATCAAAATATTGCCTTTATCTGGATTGACTTCTTTCACTAAACGCACATATAATGGACCCATGTGCTGCCATAATGCCGTACTTTCATAATCTTTATTAAAGAATTCTTCCCAAATATAATTAATGTGTTCTCTGGAAGAAGTATATTTTAAAGGAAAGGGTTTATCTAATTCTTCTTCTTCTATTTTTTTCAATGCTTTTTCTAACATATCTTGATCTTTAATTAATCCTGTAAGGAAAGGAAATATGTTTGCATCTCCTGCAACATATTCTTTTTTAGTAAGATCATCATAGAAATATTCACCATTCCAAAAATGTCGTTTGATTAAATCTGGATAATTAAATTTTGCAAAAGGATTAACTAATTTTAAGGATTTCAAATCGTCTGCAAGCATACCAACCATACAATTATCATAACAGGAACTTTTTCTCACTGCAAGATCTTTCATAGAAGAAAAATGTTCATCTGGTTTGACCAACCCAGTTTGCTCATTAATTACTTTCTTAAAATAAACCAGAATCTCTTTATTCAAGAAATCTTTATGTTCATAATATTGAAACTTTGAAACTTTAAGTGCATGAATAAACCACGGTAAAGAATCAACAGCTAAAGTAGGGAAATCAAATGGTTTTCCTCTTGGTGTAATTGTTGTGGTAATTTTATTAGCTGATTTGAATCTATTAAAAGCGTAACGTATAGTTTGGTGAACTTGTTTTTCATAATCTAGTTTCAACAATGAGGATACACACCATCCAAAATCTCGTGTCCAAAATTGTTTGAAATTCCCTGTTGATGTTTGAAAATAACGTTCATTCCAGCAATCATCAATCACTTGCCTACAAATTTCTTCCGCATTTCCTTTGTATTTCTTCTGATGAATACGTGATTTCAAAGAATTGAGAAAAACACGAGACCCTTCTGTGAGATAGACAAATTTCATAATATTTTTGAGTGATGGAAGTATAAAAAGTTATTGCTTATTTGAAATCAACATCAAAACTGTTATCAATAATTCGATCTTGGCCTTTGTATACTTTCATGACAACGTCATATTCTCCTTTAATATCTTCATATAGATATTGTTGTGCAAAAATAAAGACTTGATCTGCTTTTAAGTAATAAGGGCCATATACATCTGCGAAGGATGTGTGATGATCTTTGTTGAAGTTAATTTCAATATAATAAACCATATCTTCATTTGGAAGATTTGAAACTAGACCGCCTGTGATAATGTTAGTAGAAGTTTTATTTATAAGATGAGAAATAGCTTCTGGAGGTAGTCTCTCTTTTTGGTTCCCTAAAATTTTTCCAAATATAGGAAAATTGTTAAGGGATTTTTTCATAACTTTTAAAACACCTTGAACATTTTCACGATCTGGGCCTTCCAATTCTATTTTGCTTGCTTTTTCACCTGAGACAATGATTGTATATAGGTCAAGTGTCTTCATGCCTGTATCAAGATCTACAGCTGTTCCTGTGAATACATTCGTATTGATTGTAATTTCTTCTTCCTTGACAGTCTGACCTGAAGATGCAAATTGAATTTTAATTTGTCGTGGAACAGATAAACCGGATTTAATTTCTATTGTTTTATCTAATGTCTGACCTGGTTCCAAAGTTATTTGTTCAGGATTTACAATTTCAGCTTTCAGTAATCTTCCGGAAATTGGATTAGGAGACAAATAGATGGGTACAATTTCAGCTGCTAAAGAATCTTTTCCACCGAGAGTTTTTGTTGTAACTAAGAAGAATGGATCATCAATATCCTGGAAGAGTTCTGGATTAAGTAACATTCGTTTAGTTCCAGTATTTGATAATGTTACTTTGACTTGTGTTATGTCTCCATTAGCTAATGTGTCTACATCCATGTTAAGGAATTTTTTAATGTCATCTGGATTGTAGAAGGAGGAAGATGCAGCAGCAGGGGATGTGGGAGCAGCTACTGAAGGTGGAGCAGAGCTTCCGGAGGGGGAGGAAGTTGTTGATGCAGTTGAAGTTGATCCAAGGAAGACATTCTCTGCAGGACATGTTTGGATTAATGGACCCCAATCTATAATGGAACCACCCGTCACATAAATTTTTGTGCTTGTATTTTCACTGAAAGGATAATCTGTAGGATCACTGGCACTCGCTGCATCGGCATATCCATCACCATTTGCGTCACTTCCCATATCACAATAATCTTCATAAGCATTTCCTTGGGCATAGCCTGAGACTGAAGTATTGAATTCGTTTGTATTTCCAGAAGTTGTTTGATAATAAAAAAAATAAGTGGTAACGTCAGAAAAATTATTATAATAAAAATTATTTTCACTAGAAGGATAAGTTGTAGAAATAAGATTGACAGCTTGTTCAACATTATGAAAAGTATTATTTTGAATAATATTATTATGAGAAGCATGGAGACTTAAACCATATTGACCTTCAATATTATTTAATTGGATTATAGAATCGTTACATCCCCCTAATAAACCATTACCACCAAAATCTATACCATCACGTAAATTAAAATAAGAGGAATTAACTGTAACATTATTTGAACGTACACAAAACACACCTTCATTCCCACTACTTGAATCGGTTGTTGTAACATTAATATTATGAATTGTAACATTCATTGATTGATCCAAATAAACAGCATATTCATAATCTTTAAATGAACAATCAATTATAGAGATATTATCCTGCTTAATAATACTAATTCCATCTTCGCCATAAATTGTAGGATGTTGTCCAATTAGTATTGTATCAAAACAAGTTAAAGTAGTATCATTTGAAGTAATATTTATTTCATTAACTGTAAAACTTCCGGGACAAAAAGTGGTATCCAAAGTAATAATAGCATTACTTGAAGGAGCAGTACAACTAAGAGGAATATCTAAAGATACAGAAGTACTATTAGTTATTGTAAGATTTAAAGAAGTTTCATTATATATAATATACCCATCGTAATTATAAGATAATGAAATATTATGAGGTGTAAGATATGTTACTCCCGAATTATTTATTTCAAGTTCAGTTAAAATTAATTGAGCAAGACCATTTCTATCCGAAATTAAATTTTGATCCACAATAGTAGTATCATTAAAATAACCTGTAACAATACCATTTGGAAGTGCTATTCCTCCATTATATGTTACATTAACATCGACAAACCATTTTATAAAAATAGAAGCAGTACTATTCACAGTAATATTAGAAAGATCTAAAGTAGAATTAATGATAGAATTATTTGTTCCACCATCATTTATTGCATAAATATTTATGATAGAATTATTACCAAAAACACTATTATAAATACTATTATTATTTGAAACATTAAAAATGATGCCTTGAGAATTATTAATTATTATAAGATTATAAAAAGAATTGTGGTTTGACGTACTCAAAGATAACCCTTCTGAAAAATTTTGAATAGTTAAATTCTCAACAACAACATTAGTTTTGCCAGAAAAATTAATCCCAATACCAAAACCAGGACCTGAAAGAATAATATTATTTCCATATATGGTAATATTATCTTGAATCACCTCAAAACCATTTGAAGAACAAGTAAAATTATCACTTAAATCTGCATCACTTCCTATTAATGAACCACAACTAATTTCATTTAAAGTTAAATAAACTGAAGAAGAAGTTACATTTATAAGATTGGTAATAGTACTATTCCTGGTATAATTTCCTTTTTTAGCAACAATCGTTGAAGGAGTAATATAATAACTTACATTATTTGTTCGATAAAATTCCGTAACTTCCAATCTAGCTAAGCCATTTGTATCAGTTACATTTGTTCCTTCACTTCCACTTATTGAATTCATAGCTTCAACATTAGCATTTTCAAGAGGATTACTTCCATCATAAGTTACATTAATATCAACATGACTCTTTACATATAAAAAAGAATTTGCAGGAATAGAAAGCTTTGTTTTATCATGAGACACATTAAAAAAAGTAAGATTTGAAGCAGAACCGGTTTTAATATTAATATCGCGTGTATTATTTTGAAGAGTAGTATCTTCAAACACATTATTTATTACAGAACCCAAAGTAGAAATATTAATTGCAAATTCATTTAATTCAAGGAATTCTCCTATAAAGATATTTCCATCTCCAGCTAAATCATAAGCAACAGAGTTATTGTAATAATAATTTTCTTCAAAAGTATTTGTTCCAACAACAATTACAGCAGGACCAAGATTATGACTAAAATTATTTTCATTAATAAGGATATTTTTTGAATTTGAAGAACCAATATAAAGACCAGCACCAAAGTAATAAACCTCGCTATAAGTGCCATTATTATAATAAAAAGAATTATTTGTGATATTTGTAAATGAATTATTACCTGTGAGGTAAATACCTTGTGTTTCTGAATGGATAAAATAATTATTTGAAATAAGTAAGTTAGTTGTATTAAAAGTATACAAACCTACAGCAGTAGTATTTTCAATAGAAGAATTAATAATGGTTGCAGTAGTTAAATTTGCTAATTTAATTCCTTCTGTAAATCCAGTAATGGGACAATTTTGAATGGTAACATTATCTGCCTCAATAACATTAATCCCACTTTGCCCAGTCCCACTAATTTCATTGTTGTTACAATCCAAAATAACATTGTGTGCTGTAATATTAAGCCCATTAGAACTACAACCCGTTATGGAAGATGATAAATTCACAGAAGTATTAATTGCATCTCCACAAAGATAGGAAGAAATGATTATAGAAGAATTTGTTTCTGTACTATTAACCATACCATCATAAAAAATAAGAGAGCAAGTCCAATTATCAATGGGAGATGTATCGGAATAAGAAATATTAGCTATATTTGTTAATGTGTCATTTTGAATTTCAAGATTTCCTGATGAAAAAGTCATCTCATTTTGATACCAAGTCCAATATGCTTTTAATAAATCCTGATGTAAATCTGTTGTTTGCCCCCAACAAAGCAATGTATCTGTAGATCTATTTTCACCAGTGGAAGCATTGGCTATAACCTGACTAACAGAAGGAGCACTATTTGTGTAAGAAGTAACATTAAGAACAAAACTACTAAATGAAGTAGTATTAAAAATATATTTATTTAATCCATAATTTATTTTTGTACAAGATGAACCCACACAATTTACACCATTATCCCTAATATCATTTGGATCTGTAGAATAATTTCCATTTTTTATTACAAAGGTAGGTAAATCTGTAACATTATAAAATGTAATTTGAGCAGATGAATTAATTTTATTAACAACAAGATCAAAATAAGAAGTATTGAGAGAAAGAGTTACATTTCCCAAAAATAAATTTATATCATGTCCGATTGTTCCATTAAGAGTGAGATTTCGTAAAAAACTACCAGACCCATTATCTAACCACCGAAGGTCTCCAAATGAATTATTATAAATCAAATAATTAATATCCGAATCTGTTGATTGATCATCTATTGCATATGAACGAAGACCTTTACCACTTAAATTATTATTCACAAAATAATTTTCAGTTGAACCTGATTGTAATGAAACTGCAAAACTCTCATTTCCACGAATAGTTATATTATTTGAAGTGAATATGTTTCTTGAGGAACTCCCAGATAATCTAAAACCAAAACTAGCATTTGTTTCAACTAATATTGAATTATCTAAAAAAGAAGAATTTCTTGTTCCAGTACTTAAATCAACAGCAAAAACTGCAAAATTTGGATAAGTAATGCTTTGTTCCATAAGAATAATATTCTGAAAAAATGTAATATTTTCTGCTGCCGAAAATTCAACTCCTCTTTGTGTAGAACCAAACATGGTTATATTATTATAAGAATATGATTCGTTAAATGTTAACTCTGATGAAATACCTCTTGTTGAACCTAAAATATCTCCTACAACTATTTGATTTAAAGTTACATTACTATCACGTGTTTCATCCATAAAAATCACTTTTGTATTTCCTTGAGTTGTAAGATTATTCGTAAATATTAATGTTGAATTTGATAAATAAATATGGAGAACAGGAGAATTTCCAATTGTAACAATGGTATTATTTTCGATGGTTCCATTGAAAGATTCTTCAAAATGAATTGCATATTTATTTGAAGTACTACTCGCTCCTTCTTCCATAATACAATTTCTAATAGTTACATTATTGAAACCAGTATTATTTATGCCATAACCTAAAATATCCGAAGTTGAATAATTAATAAAATATCCTGCACAATCTAAAGTAATATCATGTGCATTTATAATAAAACAGGTATTTTCATTTGTAACATTTGAAGTTAAAGTTAAATCACTTCCAACATATCCACAAGAAGTTGTTGTTGCATCTAATTGTAATCCTAAAGAGATTTGAGAGGAATCAGAAACCCCTATTACAGCACCTGTAATATGACCATTAATAAAAAATAATATAAAACTTAAAACCATAGCTAGGATGCTGGGTACTTAAGCTGGCCCTTGCAATCTTTTTCTCAAAAGACCTGAAATTAGGATCCCGGCAGCATCATTAATATCC
>PCYG01000021.1:0-3727 GCA_002763025.1 Candidatus Woesearchaeota archaeon CG10_big_fil_rev_8_21_14_0_10_32_24
CAATTAATTTCATCTCCTTTACTCTCTCCTGTTAAACCAGCATCAAGACATTCTTGAGGAGCATTGATTTCAAACATTATCTTACTGCACTCTTCAGGACTCTTTACTCCTGCTTCAACACATTCTTGAGGAGCATAATTATCAAATTGTGATTTAGAATATTTTCTTTCAACTTCTTTGAATGTAGAAATAAGATAATCAGGCAACAATTCAGTTGGATCGCTTCCTGATTCTAAATTCTGGCAGGCATTTTCATCTCCAGCGTCACATTTTAAAGCAAATGAACTCTTCTCAACACAAAAATCTTCAAATGATTGAACACCCATTCCTTGGCAGTCGCATTCACCTGGATTTTCAAAACATTGTGAAAGTTTTTCAAAAAATATCTTTGCTTGCCCTTCTTGTTCTGCACTCAACTCTTTATCTTGCTCTCTCATCCACCTCGGAGAGTCATCCCCAGACTTGCATGAATCAGAATACTGCAAGGGATCTAATTTTGCCAAAGTCTCGCACAACTCTTTAATTTTAGCAGATAATTCAACAGCAGTTTCAATGCTTTTTTCTTTTTCTATATTTTCATCAAACCTTTCATTAACTCCTCCCCATTCTTCTCCCTCAGTTTTCATCCTCATAGTATTAATAGCACCCTGCACCATTGTTGAACTTTCTTCAATCCTGTTTCTTATTTCAGGAGAAACTTCTTTCTCAATTATCTCGCTGTATTCCAATGCTCTGTCAAGAACTTTCTGAGCTTCTTCTGGTTTTCCTTTATCAACCATGGCTTTCGCCTCTGCAATTTTTTCTTCTTTATACTCCAATGCTTTTTCAGGGTCATCACCAACAGAAATTTTCTCTGCAAAATCATCAACAAAATAAAAAGGACTATCAGGAGTTGTTCCAGGGTCAACATCAAAATTTATCTCTTCGTTGATGCTTTCCTGATTTGTTTGGTCCTGCTCATTATTTTGCAAATCAGCAGAATCAGAACCAGTTGCAGAAGTACCATCTTGCTGGTTTAAATCATTTGGCTCTTGAGAATTTCCCTCTTCAGCATAAACAATTACAGAAAAAACCAGCATCAGCAATACCCCTGTTAAAAAAATAAATTGTTTTTTCATCTCTTTTTATTCTAATCAATTAAAGAAAGAGCTATATTTAAATGTTTTCATAAAAATTTCTACTGCATCACAATTATCTTTAAAATTCAAGGTTTCCAATTAAAATTATGTTATCTTTGTTTGCGAAGTATAAAAAAACAGCGTGGGCGACGACAATTTTCATTGCAATTGTAATATTTTATATTTCATCATTAACTTTTCCGGTGGGAGGAGCAACAAACATTCTTTCAATAATTTACCACATCTCAGCATTTTTTTTCTTTGCATTATTTTTGTTTGCTTCTTCACAGCCAAGAAAAAAAGAATTTGTTTTCGTTGTGTTTTTAATAGCAATTGCATACGGCATCACCGACGAGATTCACCAGTTTTTTGTTCCAGGAAGAAGTTGCTCGCTCTTTGATTTTTTCCTTGACAGCACAGGAATTATTTTTGCGTCTATGATTTATCTTATTTTAAAGATAAAAAAAGAGAAGTCATAATTACAAATTCTTCTTGGCGTTCTTGCTTTTCCATTCAACTAATCTGCCGGCCTTGATTTCAATCTCGTCGGCTTTTCTTAAATTAAATATTTGTTTTCTAGTCAAAATTGGAAAATGTTTTACTGAAACTAAATAATCCATAATATAATAAACATCTCCTTCTGTATTCATCCATCCAAATCTGTCAAACCTTGACAAGTTAACAGGATTGGAAAAACTTCTAAGAGTTTTCCTGCCGTCGTCGTTAAAATACTCATGAAAATAACTCATAACTAATTCTCTTATTGAATTATAAACAGGTTCCCTGTATCTCAAAACTGCATGATTAGTTTTGGAAATTGCCCCCCACTTTTTGTTTTTTTTAAAAACAGCAACGACATGATCAAAATCGTTTTTAGATGACGTCAAATCAACTACAAGTGGAGGATAACCATTTACTCTTAATGCAAGTGCTGCGAGAATAGCACCTTCTGCACAATGGCACTTATTTTTTTTAAGAACTGTCTTCGGAGAAAAACAAGTATCGCCATCTTCTTCAAAATTTATTTTCAGTTTGTCAATAAAATTTTGAATTTTTACAGGAGTATTTAATTTCCTGAGAACTTCCAGCTCTTTTTTTTCTAATCCAAACATATAAACAATTACAAAATAGAATATTTAAGCTTTAATCTAATTGCATTAAAGGAATAAAATTACTAAAATCCCAAGGGAATTTAAAATAAAACTAATTACTGATAGTGCTTTGGTGCTTAATTTTGTCGGCCCAGCAAGAATTATAACTCCTGCCTCGTCAGGAAGCGGCGACGCAATAAATAATCCTGCAAACAAATACATTAAGTAAATTTTTATTTTCTTACCAAATGCTTTTTCAATTAATAGGTTTGTGTGTCTAACAAACTTTGATTTTTTGATTTTTTTAAACTCATCTTCAAAAGAAAATCTGATAAATTTGAAGATTACAAAATCAGCAAATAAAGCTCCGAAACCTCCGACAATCGCTGCAATCCAGATATTAGAAGGATTTAAAATTACAAAAAAACCAACTGCAAAAGGAGCAGAAAAACCAAACGCGAATAAAATCCCCGCGACAAAAATCCCTGCATATCCAAAAGAATCTAAACCAGAAACAAACTGATTAACATACGGATTTCTAAAAATTAAATATGCTAGGAGAATTGTAATTACAAGAAGAAAAATTTTCGGATATTTAGCTTAGACAAGATTCTCATTTTTTAATACGCCTAATTTGTAATTGACTTATGTTCAAAAACATTTAATTCAATAAATTAAAACAAACGAGATTATAAAACTTATTAAACATTTACAATAAACAAAAGCCCTACGAAGACTGATAGTAAAAGGTGAAAACTCCCAAACGTTCTCCCTTAATTGAAGGTGTATTATGCTTATTAAAATAAATTAAAGAATACTATTAAGAAAATAAAAAATATGATAGTTATGAGAAACAGAATTCCAAGAGTGTATCCTAATAATGAAACTGCTTCTTTCTTTTTTCCGTCTATATACAACATTACTGGCTTTCCAAAAACCAAGAATCCTGTGATAGCTGCAGAAGTGACAAAGAGCAAAAGCATTGCAATAGGAATGATGACTATATCTTCTTTTGGAGCTAAAACTTGAAGAGAAAATATAAATGATACTACCAGAATTATATAAGCTGTAGTTCCAATTGCATCAATAAAAGCTCTCTTTATTATTTTTGCCATAATATTTGTATTATTTATTTTTATATAAATATATATGCTCTGATGGGGGATTTGAAACTCCCAGTTATTTTAGGTTTATGTAGCTAAGTTAATCCTGAGGAAAGACATCCCACGAGACTACGACAGGGAGTGGGAAGCTAAATAAAAATTATTTAATCACTAATAAACAAACTATGCAAAAGAATAAAAAGTATAGCAAGTAAACCTACAACAACTGATGAATAGACCAAAACTGAATTATCTTTTTTTCTTATAGCCATTATTCCTAAAATAAAAGCAACTATAGGGGCTAAAAATACATTTACAGTTATATCCCACCAAATATCGTCAAAAGAAAGTATTCCGAGAACCTTAACTAAAATAATAGAAGCAATAATTACTATCAAGAAAAAGATGTTCAATC
>PCYG01000021.1:3742-4931 GCA_002763025.1 Candidatus Woesearchaeota archaeon CG10_big_fil_rev_8_21_14_0_10_32_24
AATCTGAACATTTTAGGAAACACGAACTATTCTACTCAATGCCCCCACGAGGATTCGAACCTCGGTCGCCTCCTCCGCAAGGAGAAATTCTATCCGCTGAACTATAGGGGCATTAACAATATAAGAAGTTAAGATTTAAAAGATTTTAAAAACCTTTAAACATTGTGTTCCTTATGGAAATAAAAGAACTCTTGAAAAAGTTTTGGCATTTATTATGGAAAGATAATTCCTGGAAAGGCTGGCTCTTTTCAATTGTATTTTTATTTGTTTTTATAAAATTTATTTTTTTCCCTGGATTAAGCTTAGCAACTGGAAGTTCTTTGCCAATGGCAATAGTTGAATCATGCAGTATGTATCATCAAGGAAATATTTTTTCTGATTATGACCAATGGTGGAAAGACCACAACCAAAAATACAACGAATATGAAATAGATAAAAACTCGTTTGAAAATTTCAAATTCAAAAACGGATTCAACAAAGGTGACATTCTCTTGATAGTAAAAGCAACACCTGAAAAACTAAAAGTCGGCGACGTAATAATCTTCAACGGCGGCAGACAAAACCCATTAATTCACAGGATAATAAAAATAAAAAACGAAAATGGCGAATATACTTTTTCAACAATGGGCGACAACAATAACGGACAACTTGTTGTTGAACAAAACATAAAAACAGAACAGCTCGTCGGAAAAGCTGTGTTCAAACTCGCACCTTATTTAGGCTGGGGAAAATTAATCTTCTTTGAACCGCTCAGGCCCGAATCAGAGAGAGGTTTTTGCAAGGCAAATTAAAACCAAACCTTTATAAATAAAAATCATTAAAATTAAGGATGGAATTTTGTCCTAAACTCGAATATATGGGGGTTTTCAAAATTCCACACAAAAACAAAAATGGAATTTTGTCCTAGGTGCGGTTCAGTTCTTATTCAAAAGCGAAAAAACGACGGCTGTGCTAGATGTAATTATTCTGCAAAAGAAAAAGTAAAAATAAAAATCTCAGAAAAAATTGAAGAAAAAAGAGGCGTTGCAGTTGTTTCTGCAAAAGATTCAGAAATTCTACCTGTAGTCAGCGAGAAATGCAAAGAATGCGGAAACGACAAAGCTTTTTTCTGGACAGTTCAGACCCGTTCTGGCGACGAAGCAGAAACAAAATTCTTCAAATGCACAAAGTGCGAACACAGCTGGAGAGA
>PCYG01000084.1:0-1969 GCA_002763025.1 Candidatus Woesearchaeota archaeon CG10_big_fil_rev_8_21_14_0_10_32_24
AGGACTTGCACTTGCTGAATTGCTTCCAAATTCTAATTTAAAAGATGTACTAGCTGTTCCAAATCCAAATGATGAAAATAATCCTTTAATACAAGAAATCTCTGCAGGTCAAGGGAGAGATGAAGTAAAAAAATATCAAATATCTGGCAAACAGATGTTAAAAAATAATAATTTTATATTATTTATTGTTGCAATTGTAACACTTATTGCACCTTGGTGGGTAAGATATCAATATCATTCTGACTTAATGTTTACAGCATTTTTCTTAGGTGGTATGATTTTTCTTGCAATCTTTGTAATCATGATGAGTATGGGACCTCGTATGTTTAAACAAGGTCAAATTATTGCACCTAAAGTTATTGTGGATAATTTTGGGAAGAAAATCGCACCATTCTTTGATGCAACAGGTGCACATGCAGGTGCATTACTTGGTGACGTACTTCACGATCCATTCCAATCAGGTGGATTAGGTACACCTGCAAATCAAAGAGTTATTGGAGGAATGATCCATAAAGCACATTTAGGTGTTTTATTTATTGATGAAATTGCAACATTACATCCAAGAACACAACAAGAATTATTATCAGCATTACAAGAAAGACGATTTCCAATTACAGGTCAATCAGAACGATCTGCGGGTGCAATGGTACGAACAGAAGCAGTACCATGTGACTTTGTTTTAGTTGCTGCAGGAAATTATGATACTATTAAAAATATGCATCCTGCATTAAGAAGTAGAATTCGTGGATATGGTTATGAAATTTATATGAATGAAACCATGAAAGACACAAAAGAAAATCGTTTAAAAGTTGCGAAATTTGTGGCACAAGAAGTAAAGAAGGAAAGTGGTAAAATCCCTCATTTTGATGTTGATGGAATTAAAGCAATTATTCAAGAAGCAAAAAGACGTGCAGGAAGAAAAGATCATTTAACATTACATTTACGTGGTTTAGGTGGTTTAGTACGTGCAGCAGGAGATCTTGCAAAAGAAGAAAACGCAGAATTTGTGACAGAGAAACATATCAAAGAAGCACGTGTGCTTGCACGACCATTAGAACAACAAATTGCAGATAAATATATTGATCGTAAAAAAGAATACCAAGTAATTATGACAGAAGGTTATCGTATTGGACGTGTCAATGGTTTAGCGGTCATTGGAGATGGATCTTCACATTCAGGAATTATTCTTCCAATAGAATCAGCGGTCACAAAAGGTGGCCGAAAATCTGAGATTATTGCAACAGGTAAATTGGGAGAAATCGCAAAAGAGGCAATTAAAAATGTTAGTGCGATTATTTTGAAATACTTCGGTGAAGACATTAAAGAAACGCGAGATATTTTTATTCAATTCCTTCAAACATATGAAGGTGTAGAAGGAGATTCCGCATCCATTGCTGTTGCGACAGCAGTAATCTCTGCATTAAAAGAAGTACCTGTGCGCCAAGATGTCGCAATGACAGGGTCTTTATCTGTCCGAGGAGACGTATTGCCAGTAGGCGGTGTAAGTTCCAAGGTAGAAGCTGCAATTAAGACTGGTATCAAAACAATCATTGTTCCTAAGAGTAATATAGATGACATTGTGATTGAAAAAAGCCAATTAAATAAAGTTACAATTATTCCAGTTGAGCGTATTGAAGAAGTATTAAATCACGCACTATATTGGAAAGGAAAACAGAAGCTTAGAGATAAACTTGTGAATGGAAAATAAGATTATTTAAACGCAACCATCAAAATGAGATAGTTTTGGGTTTCCTTATGGAAACTAACAAAATTAGCATGTTAGATTTCTTCGGAAACTAACAATATTGGCATTTTGAAGTTTCCTCATGGAAACTTTTATAAACCACCCCTTCACATAATACCTAAAATGGCAAGATCCCAAGAAAAATCAAAAAGAAAAGCATCAGGTGGACGTTTAAAATCAGGACGATCAAAGAAACATCACGAATTAGCTGGTTTTTCTGCAAAT
>PCYG01000084.1:1998-15128 GCA_002763025.1 Candidatus Woesearchaeota archaeon CG10_big_fil_rev_8_21_14_0_10_32_24
CAGAAAGGAAAAACACAAAAAACAGTAATTGTAACTGTAGTTGAGAATCCTTCAAACCCACATTTAGTTAGACGAAACATCCTTACAAAAGGAGCTGTTGTTGAAACAAAAATGGGGAAAGCAAGAATTACAAGCAGACCTGGTCAAGAAGGAACACTTAACGGTGTTTTAATTTAAATTTATTTTTTTAATAGAGGGTTTTGAAAAACTATTCAAAACACTTCTTTGAGAAGGTTGATTACTCACAAAAAGAAATAATGTCAAGGGTTAATCAAAAACCCAACCACAGCAAGCTGTGGGGTATGTTTAGATTAATATTGGGTTTTTAGTGTTTGCTCTTAATTAGTCGCTGCAAGCAGCGGGGTATGAACCCATTCGCAAACAATCAAACCTCTCAATACTTTATTTTCTTTAATTAATGCCATAAGAATTCTGTGATCATTTAAAGATTAATTTTTAAAAATTAATTCAAAATTAATTCAATCCCAATAACATACTTGGATCGCCGAATTGGGCAAGCATTTGCTGTGCGAGATTAATCCCAATAATAACAAGAATAGTATAAATGATAATACTTGTAATACCAAAAAGAATTGCGAGAACTGCCATCCATTTGCCTTTCAGACCTTCTCTATTTGCTTGCATTAAACCACCGACTGCAAAAATAATAGCTAATGTGCTAAATATAAAAGGTACAATGAATCCAAATAAACTTAAAAGTAATGAGACTACTGCCCATTCTGAATGGAAGTTTGGTTCTTTTGTAATTCTTGGTTTTGCAATTAAATGTTCCATTTCTATTTCAGGTTGTTTTTCAGCATTTGCATCAGGCATAAAAAAACAAAGTTCCCAAGATATTTAAGTGTTTTGTCTAGTGTCTGAAGCGTTTAAAGTATAAAATTTAAGACTTTCAACTAGCAATATATAAACCACTAGACACACTGGACAAGTACGGATAGACTATATAAACCACCAAAGCCAGTAGGAATATATCAAAAAAGAGGTGACAAGAAAATTAAAACAATTTTCTGAGATCCTTTTTTATGATCAAAAAAGAGGTGAGATATATGGTTGATTTAACAACACGAACTATACGAAATTTGTTTGAGAAACAAGTACGAGATTTAACCGAACGTACAATTATGACCAAAGAAGATACATTTGATTTTCAAATGAGCGGGGGGTGGTTTGCATGAACATTAAACAACGCATTTCAATGTTGCTTGAAAAGTATGATCAGCCGATAGAATTCAAACAAACATATTTAGATGATTTCCCTACAATGCACGGTTTTTAATATTTCCACAGCCCTCTTGGAAAGCCTCAACAGCCCCAACACCTCTGTGGGGACGGAAAATAATATAAACCGTCCCCATTATTTTTCTTTTTATGGAAATTTTAACAGAAATAGAATTGCGTATACGTTTTGAGGAAATAGTAGAAAAAATAGAACAGGGTGCAATATTTATTCATCCAACTGATACAATTTATGGATTAGGTTGTAATGCATTAGATGAAAAGGCTGTTGAAAAAATTCGCGAGATTAAAGAACGCCCAGACACACCACTTTCAGTATGGGTTCCTTCCAAAGAATGGATTCAAAAAAATTGTATGAATCATAAATGGGTAGATAAATTACCTGGCCCTTATACTTTAATTATGCCCATTAAAAACAAAAAATGTGTAGCTGCTTCTGTTACAAAAGAAAAAAAAACATTGGGGGTTCGTTTGCCAGATCATTGGTTTTCTAAAGTGGTTGCAAAATTAGGATTTCCAATTGTGACAACATCTGCAAATAAAACCGGCGAACCTTTTATGACAAAACTGGAAAATCTCGATTCAGATATAGAAAAAGAAGTAAGTTTTATGATTTATGAAGGAGAGAAAGAAGCACGCCCTTCTAAAATTGTAAATGTATTAAAAGAAGAAATAGAAGAACGTTAATATTCTTTCTTAACTCCATCTACATAAAAAATTGGTTTCTTAAAAACTTGATCTCCATGATAAATTGTTTTAATTGCACCACCAAACCATGAATTGCTTCCAATTGCAATATGGCCTGTTCCATAAACTTTCTCATCTAAAATCATTGAACCAATTAAAACTGCACCTGGGTTAATACCTATACCTAGTTCTGCGATTTGTCTTACTCTATCAGGATATTTTGCACGTGCTTCAAACTTTTGAAAAGTTTCTTCCAAAAGATATGCATTTGGTCCTTCTAATTCTACTACTTTTCCTTCTTTGACATGTACCATCACAGGAGAATCTAATAATATGGCACCATTTTCGGTTTTCATACTACCATCAATGACAAATTTTCCACTGACACCATGATATCCTTGTGGAGGGATATAAACCTCACCAGCGGGCATATTTCCCCCTTGGCCTGGTTGATGGTATTCTCCTATGTTTGCAATTGCTTCCATGCCCTCTACATCAAATGTAATATCTGTTCCTGCTTCAGTTTTCACACGAATGGTTTTAGCTTTATCCCATTGTTTTTTAATTAAATATCCTTTCTTTTTCATCCGATTATGATTTATAGACATTGCTTCCATAAATTGTTGATAATATGCTGTTTTTACATCTCCAAGTCCGGTTGCAGAAAGAAATCTGTGCTTCCGAGCATTACAATAAGTTCGGAAGGAATTTTGGTCACCAAATCTCCCTAATTTGTTTGACACTGCAAGAATGACAATATTATTTTTTTCTAAAAGCTCAATTGCTTTTACTACATGATCATCAGCAAACATGAAACCTTTTTTAACATCTTGAAATAATAAGTTAACGTTCATCTTTTTGGATTTTGCAGCTGCATAATAACCATATGCTAACATAGGTGCCAAGATATTTTCACCATGCCCATAATCACTAATAATCAATATCTCTTCTCCTTTAACTTTGAGAGAATTTTTTAAAATTTTATAAAACTGAGAGGTGTTTTTCTCAACTTTATCAGTCAGAATTTTGGGAAGCCCGTACATCAGATTAGAATTGCCTTTCAGTTTTAAAAGGATTGTGATTCTTCAGAAGAGGTGTTTCTTTGTTTTTAAGACGAAAGTATTATAAATGAAAGAATTGATTTATTTCATATGTTTGAAACTATAAAAAAAATGCCTTACAAGGAACGTCTTTTACGAAGTTGGGATATTACCAAGAAAACATTTGCTGTGATTAGAGCAGATAAAGAGATTTTAGTTTTTCCAATTATAGGAGTTATTTTAACTATTTTGTTATTTATAGGATTATTTTTTCCATTCTTGATAGCCTTACTAATTCAACATATTATCCCTCCAATTACTGTTATGGTATTTTTTGGATTATTATTCTTCTTTTTAGAAATATTTATTGGTGTATTTTCACATGCAGGAATTGTTCATATTGCAAAGACTAGATTTGAAGGTGGTGATGCAACCTTTATGGAAGGAGTTAAAGCCGCATGGGATAAAAAATGGCAATTAGTTCAATGGGCATTATTAACGGGAACTGTAGGTATTATTATTAGTTCAGCCGAAAGTAAAGCAAGAGAAAAAGGTGGTATCGTTGGTATGATCGCCAAAATGTTAATTGGATTAGCGGGTCTTGCATGGAAAATTGTAAGTATCTTTGTTGTTCCTTCAATTATAATTAAAGGTACTGGACCTATTGATAGTTTAAAAAAATCTTATAATACTATTAAAAAAACTTGGGGAGAAAGTTTAGTAAAATATCTTGGATTAAATGTTTTTGCTAGTTTAGTTGGAGGCATTGGATTTATTATATTTGCGGTTCCGGCCATCCTTTTCTTGATTGATGGAGTTCTTTCATTAGCAATTGGATTTGCAATATTATGGATTCTTTACATTGCTTTAAGCAAAGTGATTCTTGGTGCTGCTAATACAATATTTGATACAGCCTTGTTTATGTATGCAGACACAGGAAAAGTTCCTAAAATGTATACAAAAGAAGAGTTAGATCATGCATTTAGAGTTGAGAAAAAATAATTAATTCTTTTTAATTTTTGCAACGTAAAATCCCTCGGTGTCATTGTCCTGAGGCCAAATACGGATTGCTTTTCTAATATCTTTATGATATTTTACACCATCAAATTCCATCACAGGTTTAGAGACTTTCAAACCTTTTAATTTCACAGGGATTATTTTTGCATTAGGAAATGTTTCAAGAAGATAATTAACAACACCTTCATTTTCTTCTGGTTCTACAGAACATGTTGAATACACCATTTCACCGCCTACTTTTAAATTATTGAATGCATTTACTGCCAATTTCATTTGTGCTTTTGCAAGTTTTGTAATCATGTGAGGATTCCAGATATTAATTGTTTTCAAAGATTTTCTAATAGTACCTGTTCCTGAACAGGGCACATCTGCAAGAATTTTATCAAATTGAAAACCATGAAACCTATTACCATCCATTAACGTGACGACCACATTTGTTAAACCGGATCGTTGTAAATTAATTCCTAATGATTGTAATCGTTGACCTTTGTAATCATTTGCAACGATGATTCCTTCATTTTTCATCATTGCACCCATCTGTGTTGTCTTACTTCCTGGAGATGCACACATATCTAATACAATATCTCCTGGTTGAGGATCAAGAACTAAGGGAGGAATTATAGATGCTGCTTCCTGCACATAAATTTTACCAGTTTTATGTTCCAACAAATTCCCTACATCTCTTCTTTCAGGATTATCAATCCAGAATGCTTCCTTGGACCATGGAACAGGTGTAAGAACCCAACCTTTTGCTTCAATGGATGCTTTTGTTTCTTTAACTGTTCCTAAAACTGTATTGATTCTAATACATCTTCTAAGAAATGCGAGAGAGTAACATCTAAATTGTTCCCAATCCGTTAATTGTTCATAACGTTCCTTGAATTTAGGTTTGAATGAAATGTTGTCTGCGTTCGAAACTGGTTCTAATTCTATCATAATGAGTATTATTTGGTTAATTATTTATATAGGTTTAGTTTAATTTGTTACAATGATCACAACTTACATTTTTGATTTAGATGACACCTTAATTGATACAAAAATTTATGCCAAAATGTATCCTGAAGTTCTTAAAATGATTAAACATAAATTAAGTTTATCAGATTTTGAATTAGAACAAGAGGCTAAAATAAAAGGAGTTCCCATAGAATCTCATGGAAGATATGATTCAGGAGATTTATGTAGAGAGCTTGGTTTATTAGGTGAATATTATGAAATTCTTGAGAAACACATTGAAGTAATAGATGTGTTGCATGATAAAGTATTTGATGTTTTACAAATGTTACATGGATTCAAAGTAGGTATTGCTTCTAATTCTATGCAACGAACAATTAAATTGTATTTGAAAAAATATGGTATTAATGTAAATTTTGTATTTTCTCATGATGATGCTGGTTGCAAAAAAAATCAAACGGTATATTGGAAAAAATTAATTGAAAAAGAAAAATTAAACCCATTAAATTGTATTGTGATTGGTGATAATCCCATTGATGATTCCGTTATTCCTTCTAAAGTTGGATTTAAAACATTACTAATAAAAGATTTATGTGAAGTCGTAAGTTATATAAATAATAAGAATTTACATTGAATTATTAAAAAAGGTAAAATAAACGTGAAATCTAAACCAAAAAAGAATTTGAAAAATATAAAAAAAAGGAATAAACAGCCATTATATATAATTTCAGGAATTATTCTTCTCTTATTAATCGTTATTGGAACATATTTATTCTCACAAAATGAAAATTCTCTTGCTGGTCAAGCTATAAAAAATCAAGGAAGAAGTGGAAATACTCTTATACAAATTAAAGAGTTACAACCTTGTCTTGAAGGTGAGGAAGGAAAAATAATTGGAAAGAGGTTATGTACAGGAATTGGTACCATTAGATTCAAATTAGCATCGGAAGGATTAGAAAAAACAAAATCATACTTAGGGAGTTGGAAAAATCAAAACCAATTCATTCAAAATGCAGGAATTGGTTATGTTTCTATCTACAATTATAATGAGGATTTATCTTACTTTCAAACTTCTCCTTCAACAGCATCGTATAAAGAAGGTCTAAGCAATTATTTTTATCGAGGTACATTTTATATTTTTGTTTCAAATTTAAATAAGAACCCATATAGTGGAAATGACTACTTATGTGCTATGAATAATATTCTTACTAATTGCCCTCCAACATCAAGAGGAACATTTAGTATTAGTTTCAAAGATTTAAATGAAGGTTTATTTTATTTAGAAAATGGACCAAACAAATATCTTGGAAGAACTAAATATACCGGAGTAGGAGCATTTTCAGAAATTTCATTTGTTGATGATCCAAAAAATGCGATGGTTTTTAAACTTGAAGATGACTCAATTATTTGTTCAACAGGAGAAGAAAAATCTTATGATACTAATGATAAAACCTATTATTGTTATGAAAATTCTTGGCATGACGTTGCCAAACCACCACTTACACCAAAACCAGATACAATTACTCCTCTATTAAATAAAAGAAGTACAAGAACGAGCAGATAAAATATTAAATAAAAGATTTATGTGAAGTCGTAAGTTATATAAACTCACAATAATTCCTTTTACTATGGTAATCAATGTCGCAATTAATGGATTCGGTCGTATTGGTCGTATGGTCTTTCGTGCAGCAATGAATGATAAATTACTCAATATTGTTGCAGTAAATGATTTGACAGATAATAAAACTCTGGCTCATTTATTAAAACATGATTCTGTTCATGGAAAATTAGATGTTGATGTTTCTGCATCAAACAATACATTGCATGTTGGAAAAAAGAAAATTAAAGTGTTTTCTGAAAAAGATCCTGCAAATCTTCCTTGGCATCAGTTAAAAATTGATGTTGTTGTGGAAAGTACGGGTTTTTTTAGAGATCCTGTGAAAGCTGCAGTTCATTTAAAAGCGGGTGCAAAAAAAGTTTTAATTTCAGCACCATGTAAATGTGAGTCTGGTCAATTATGTCCCGCTAATACTACAACAATTGTTCTTGGCGTAAATGATAAATCTTACAATAAAAAGAAACACCAGATCATTAGTAATGCTTCATGTACCACAAATTGTGTGGCACCTATTATGAAAGTTCTTGAGGAAAATATTGGGGTAAAACGATGTTTCTTTAGCACAATCCATGCTTATACAGCTGATCAAAAAATTGTAGATGGACCACATAAAGATTTACGTCGTGCGAGAGCTGCAGCAATAAATATGATCCCTACCTCTACTGGCGCAGATGTTGCAACAGTAGAAGCCATTCCTTCATTAGCAGGTAAAATTCGTGGGTCTGCGATTCGTGTACCTGTTGTGAATGGAAGTATTACAGATTTCACCATTGAAATGAAAAAAGATGTAACTGTTGAATCCATTAATAAATTATTTCAGAAACAGGCTGCCGGTAAAATGAAAGGTATTATTGAATATTCAGAAGATGAACTAGTTTCTTCCGATATTATTGGAAACCCACATAGTTCTATCTTTGATTCTAAATTAACAAAAGTTGTTGATGGAAAATTCTTGAAGATCGTATCTTGGTATGATAATGAATGGGGTTATTCTAAAAGAATGGTTGATTTGATAAAAATAATCGTATGATTTTTAGCATTCTCTCACATTGAACCATTCTGGAAAACAAAAAGATAATATTTTTTATATGTGCAGAAAACCTTGTTTTCTTTGCAGAATTAAGTTATTTTTTGGTTTATAGTGAGTTTCCATTAAAAGCGAACAATATTAACTTCAATTAGGCGAACTATATATGAAATTCCATTCGGTAATTGAGGAATTTCAGTTTATTTCTTAACTTCAAGAATATTAACTCCACATTTTATACCTTCAAGATTACATTTTCCTTTGCAAAAAAAATATGCATCAGGTTGCGCAAGTTCTCTTTTTGGTTCGTCATAATTCTTACAATCTGTTGCACCATCATAACATTCCCAACAAATTTTTGAACCACACCCTGTAAGTAAAAGTAAAATGACAATTAAAATGAATCTTTTCATAAAAGATAGAAAAAACTTGAATATATAAAATCAACGAATTTAACCAAAGTAAACTTTTTTTACGCCCCGTAATTTAAAAATTCTTTTAATTAGTTCTTTCACATGATCCAAATCTTTTGGAATCACTAAAAAAGAACATTCTGCCTGACCACTACCAACGAGTTTTGCTTTTGCTTCCTTAACTTCAAACTGAGCACGTACTATTGTATTAAGTAAATCGGCAAGTAATCCACTTCGTTCATCTGCAACAACGGAGAATTGAATTTTTTGATTATATTCATTTTTCCATTCTACAGAAACCCACCTATTAGATTCTTTTTCAGCTAATTTACAATCTGTCCGATGTGTAGAAATAATCTTACGTTTTGTAACAATACCAAGAATTTCATCTCCCGGAATTGGTTTACAACATTTTGCGAGAATACAGGTTGCATTGGGATATACTTCAGATTTTACAAGAATTCCAAGTTCTTCTGTGATTTCTGGTTTAAATGTCCTAAAGTATATTGCAGGTAACTTCTCAAACTCTTTCAAGGATTTTCTTATTTTCTGCCTTGCTTTAGAAGATGTGACAATCCTAATCCATCCTCTCCGTGGACGTTGTTTTTTGTTTATTAAAACTTCAATAACATCCTCATTATGTAATTTATGTTTCAAAGGAACGAATTTCCCATTCACACGCCCACCAATACAATGATTTCCAATCTGTTCGTGAACAAGATACGCAAAATCAAGTAACGTTGCATCAACAGGAAGTTCTTTCACATCGCCTTTTGGTGTATAACATTGAATCTTATCACCAAAAAGATCCACTTTGACAGATTCAATAAGTTCATTTGTTTTTTGAAGATCTAAAACATTTCGTAACCAGGAAATTTTCTTTTCAAAAAGTTCATCTGATTTCAAACTTTTATATCGCCAATGGGCTGCAACTCCTTCATCCGCAAATTCATCCATTTCTTGCGTTCGTATTTGAACTTCAACAACTTTTCCGTGAGGAAGTTCTAATCCTACATGAATAGATCTATAAAAATTTGATTTAGGATTTGCAATGTAATCTTTTAATCTTCCCTCACGTGCTGTAAATGTTTCTAGAAGTAATCCTAAAACAGTATAACAATCCCCCACATTTTTTGCAAGAATTCGTATACCAAGAAGATCCATTTGTTTATGTAATTGGACTGATGCTCCTGTACGTTTCAATTTTTTGTAAATACTATAAATCTGTTTAGAGCGTCCTTTAATATTAATAAGATTTACTTTATCTTTTGTAATACCTTTAATTTTGGAAATGATTCCATTAATATTATGTTCACGTTCTTCCTCAGTTTCTTTAAGGAATGTTGCAATTTCCTTATACTTTTTGGGATTTAAGATACGAAACGCTACATCTTCAAGTTGAATTTTAAATCGTTCCACTCCTAAACGATATGCAAGAGGAGCATAAAAATCAAGCACTTCTTCTGCTAATCGTTCCTGTTCTTTTTGAGAAAAGACATGAATGGTTTTCATGTTTTCTAGTTTATTTGCTAATTTCACAAGTACAACACGTGGATCTTTCAAGGTTGTAAGCATGATTTTACGTAACACAGATGGATCTAGTTTCCCGTGTTTTACTTTTAACATCCCAAGTTCTGTGGCACCTTCAAGTAAACCAAGAACTTCTTTTCCAAATCGTTTTTGAATTATTTCTTTATTGACATCTTTTAGTAACCCATGAAGAATTGCAGTTATTATGATCTCAGGCTCAGATTTGTTTTCCATTAAAATTTTGGCAACATTCACATTATGGGTATAATATGATTCACCAGAAAGACGCGTTTTAGGTCCAAGAATAATCTTTGCAAATTCTAAAGCTTCTTGAAACTCCTGACAATCTTTTTTAGAGTACTCTTGTTTTTCACAAAGTGTTAAAAATTCCATATACTATGAAGAGATAAGGAGTATTAAAAGGTTTATGGAAGGAACTAGCTAAATGGATTATTTTTGTGTAAAGGCACATAAATTCCTTCAGGCGTTCTTTCAACATATCCTTCAAAAGGATGTGTAAGAAAGTTGATAATTTTTTTGGTAATTAATTCGTCATCTACTGCTGATGAAGGATCCACTCCTTTTCTGATAGCATCCAAAACTAAACCTGTTTCATTTTTGTAGGGATGCTTTGCACAATCCTTACAAACAGGAAGATATTCTATCTCTGATTGACGTGCTTCTTCTTCTTTTGTTTCACTAGCCACAGTTAAATCAAAGAATGGAGCAGGAACATATAAACCAACAATCCTATTATGTTTTTTACCTACAAAATTAAAATCTGGTAAATGTTCTAACCCTTGCGATTCTGCATATTGACGGGTCCATAATCTTTGTGAATGGGTTGCAGGTTTTGAACATTTTACTTCCCCTTCAGGAATACCCATACAGGCTGGTTTTTTTTGTCCAACAATGTCTGCATATTTAATCAACCTTTCAACCAAACCAAAAGGCATATGTCTAAAATCATGGGATAAACCTGCAAAATAACTTGCCACTTTTTGATTAGAACACCAATCTGCTAAAGCCAACATTTCCCTTGCTTCCTGATCATTTTTCATGAAAAAATTAACTTCATCAACTCCAAGAACTCGTAGGGGATATCCCTTAATATGTGGTACACCCCTAATCATAATTTCTTCGCCCCATGTGATTGGTTTATCTAAAAAATATTCTAATTGACTACGCCTATCCTCAAAATCTTTTTTGATCTCTGAAATTGGACCAACTGTTAAAGCGGGATGGAATATTTTTCCATCAACAACAATTGCATCCCTTTCTCTTGCATTTATGTCAGTATTATATGCCATGGAATTCACACCATTGTATAGTGCTCTTTTCATTTCCTTAACAAGAGTTTCGGTTTTACCACCATTCATTGCAGAATGAATCACAATAATTTTTCCCGCATTACAAAGTTCATCTATAGAAAAATCCCTAATATCTACCATCTCAAAAATTAAAGAAATAAATATTGGTTAATAAAGATTATGACACAATAAAACTACTATTCTACACCCTATAAAGTTTTAAATCTTCTTAAAATTGTAATAAACCCCATGCTTCTACGCCAACTCAAATTATCAAACATTCGTTCTTATATAGGCGAAACTATTTCTTTTCCAGATGGCTCAATAGTATTATCTGGAGATATTGGATGTGGAAAGTCTACAATTCTTTTAGCGATTGAATTTGCATTGTTTGGAACTTCTAGAACGGATTTGCCTGCTGAATTATTGTTACGAAAGGGAACATTAGAAGGTTCTGTAGAATTAACGTTTCAATTGCAAGATAAAGAAATTATCATTATGCGGAAGTTGAAGAAGGATCATAAATCTATCAAGCAAGTATCTGGCTTTATTTCTGTAAATGGTGAGCAGAAGGAATTAACAGCGGTAGAATTAAAATCTGAAATTTTGAATTTATTGGGATATCCTGAAGAGTTGTTGTTAAGTACAAAAAATTTCATTTATAGATATACTGTTTACACACCGCAAGAGGAAATGAAACTGATTCTGCAAGATAATGCAGATATTCGTTTAGATGTATTACGGAAAGTGTTTAACATTGATAAATATAAGAGCATAAGAGATAATTTACAAATATATTTGAAAGAAATGCGTACAGATATTGCAGTCATAAAAACAAGATTGGAACCCTTACCCGAAGTGATGGAAAAGGTTGTAATTCTAAGTGGGGAAAAAGAAAAGTTGCAAGTTGGTTTGAATCAATTATTAGTCCCCTTACAAGATTTACGCGGGAAGATAAATGTGCAAAGACAAGAAATTGAGATTTTTGAAAGACAGCATTTAGAATTTCTAAAATTACAACAAGAACAGAAAATGAAATTTATGTTAAAAGAAACAAAAGGCAGGCAATTGGTAGAGTTACAACAACAATTAGAAAATTTTGAACACAAAAAAACAAATTTACCAGAAGGGTTGGATAAAGAACGTGTCAAAATGGAATTAAACTCTTTAGAATTACAAACGTCAGAAGTGTTACAAAAAAAATCATCCTTACAAGAGCGGGTTCAACAATTACAACAGAATATGATCCAGGAAAAACAGGAGATTCGTCAATTAGAAGAACAAACTTCTGTGTATATTGAGAAAGAAGAGTTATTATTAGGTTTAAAGAAAATGGTAGATGAGGGAAATATCCTAGAATCACAAAAGAAAAAATTGGATGAACATTTTATTCAAATATCCTCACAAATTTCTATGAATCAAACGTTACTACATCAATCTAAACAACTACAGCAAAAAATTTTACAATTGGAAGAATGCCCCATGTGTTTACAAAATGTAACTCACGATCACAAATCTAAAATTTCTCATGTGGAAAGTGAGAAAGTTGCAGGAGCCGAAATAATCTTGAAGAATTTAGATATGGAGAAAGTAGAAGTTTTGAATAGACAGCAAGAGGTTACAACGAAGATTCAAGAATGGAATTTACAGAAAAATCTTTTAACCAAAACAGAAGTTGAATTAGGACAATTAAAAGAAAAGCAACATTCGCTAACTATAAAAAAAGAAAGAATGATGAACTTAATTACACAGAACAACCAAATTATGCAAGAGTTCTCTGTTGTAACTTTGATTAATATTGAAGATTTACAACTTAAAATTAAAACCCATCAAGAAATGATGCAAATCATCCTCCATCATGAACAGATGCAACAGCAAATTACCCTCATTAAAACACAGAAAGAAAATATCATGCAAGAATTAACAATTTTACAGGATGAGTTGATATTAGTTGAAGAACAATTGAAAGAGAAATTAGATTTAACTGAAATGGTGAAGGAAAGAAGATTACAATTACAAGATGTGATGGAAAAGGAAAAAACACTTGCAGTAGAAGAAGGAAGATTAAAGGCAACCATATTGAATTTTGAAAATCAAGAAAATGATTTAAGATTACAAATAGTAAAATTTAAAAAAATGGAAGTTGAATTAAAAAGCAATCAAAATTTATATAGGTGGTTGGACGGATTCTTTATGCCATTGATGTATACGATTGAAAAACACGTGATGATTCACATTCATAATTTATTCAATCAATTATTTCAAGAATGGTTTGATATC
>PCYG01000035.1:0-1389 GCA_002763025.1 Candidatus Woesearchaeota archaeon CG10_big_fil_rev_8_21_14_0_10_32_24
TTGAAGGTATTCAGAAAGAAATTGAAACAACAATTAGATTATTTTCTTAATTACTTTTTTATAGGGGGATAAATTCAGTTTTTAATTGCTTTAATGAACTCACTGTTTGGATTTTAATAATACCTCTTCTTGAAATTACCTTTTTTACAAATAGGTAATATTCATCTTGGTCTTTTGCACGAACTTTTAATATTAATTCCCAATCACCTGTGCAAATATCGATACTTTCAATGTTTTCATGTTTTATAAGATCATTTGCAATATTTTCGGGATTACTATATTCATCTGGAGATATCTGACAAAGAACATATGCACAATACCCTAAATCAATTTTTTTATAATCAAAAACTGCTTTGTAGGTTTTAATTATTTGGTCTTTTTCCATCTTTTTAATATTATAATGGATTGTTGTACTGGCTTCTTTTATTTTTTTTGCAATTCTTGCTATTTGAGGGGTACAATATCCCTGTCTGAATAATATTGTTAATTTTCCTTTTATATCTTTCATATTTCGGAATAATCTTCAATAATATATAAATTTTTTGCCACTTATTAGAATAATCTTCAATTAATCATATTACCGTGTTTGCAAAATTATATCTTATGAAACGATTAGGAATTGTTGGAGGCTTAGGACCAGAGACTAGTTGTCAATTTTTCTTGAATGTCAACAATAAAATTATCAAAGAAACTAGAATCCAGCCAGAGATGATTATGGAAAATGTTCCTATGTCAGAAGTGATTTTAGAAGATTTAGCTCATGGTAAAAAACCATCTTTGGTGTTTAATTTGTTAAAAGAATCTGTCATTCGTTTAAATAAAATTCATTCTGACATTATTGTTATTCCTTGTAATACTGTCCATATATTTATTAATCAATTAAGGATAATCTCTAGAGCTCCTATCCTTAGTATCATAGAGGAATCAGCAAAAGAATGTGTACATCAAAATTTCAAAAAAATAGGGGTTCTCGCATCAACAACTTCAATTAAAGAAAGATTACATCTTGATGAATTAAGAAAATTTGGTATTCAAGGTTTAATTCCTACTGTGAATCAACAAGAAGAAATAAGTCAGATTATTATTAGGCTCGTTACCAATAAAGTTGGTGTAAATGATAAAGATTATTTGAATTTTATTATTAAGGATTTACAACATAGGGGTGCAGATAGTATCCTGTTGGCATGTACAGATTTAAGAATGATTATTTCACCGTTGGATGTTGATTTACCTATCGTTGAAACAACAACCGTATTGGAAAATGCCGTGGTTAAATTGTTTCTTAATACTTAATTTTCTTAATTATTTTTTTATATTCTTCATTCAATCCGCCCAGTCTGAAAATGACTACTTCTTTCATCTTTGCATCTTGTGCGTGTTGTAAATCTT
>PCYG01000035.1:1398-6022 GCA_002763025.1 Candidatus Woesearchaeota archaeon CG10_big_fil_rev_8_21_14_0_10_32_24
CGTGTTGTAAATCTTTTTGTAATTGTTTGACTTTCAAAATAGGTTCGTTTCCCAGAACGCCTGTTGCAATTGTGCCATAACCAGGAATGTAATTATTGCCATAAAGTTTTTTTGCACGTTCAAATTTTTGTGTTATGCGACCTTTGAAGTATGGAAGCATGGAATGATAAATCATTTTCATGGTTTTACATTGATATTTATTGGCATCAAAATGTAATCCCATAACATACATCCATTTATCTTTGAGAAAACCTTCAGGAAAGTATTCCGCAACGTAAATGTTCTTATGGTTTCTGATGAAGTTTCTGATTAATTTTCTGTTGCCAAAGAATTGAGGTAGTTGTGTTATAAATAGCCATGGGCTATGTCTTAATGGATATTCAGCATCAATCATGATTGGTGTGTCTTTAGCTTCTTGAAATACTCTTTTTAATGCAGATTTTTTAGTGAATGGTGAAAACCAATATCCCTCATGATTTTCTAAGAGAATCCACCATACAATCTCTTTGACATATTTGTTTTTTATTGAGGTTTTGATTTTATTGAATTCTTTTAAAGATTTGGATCCGATATATAATTTTGTTGGCCAATCTACTAAGTCCAATTTTTGTAGGTTTTCTTTTGTGGGATATTCTTCAAAGAAGCTTATAATCATATCTTTAAGAAAGAAGTTATTGTTAATAAGATTAACTCATCATGCCATACCATTTCAACAATGCACGGTCAACAGCTTTTACAAATCCAAGATCGTTTCCTGTAATTTTCATACATGTTCCTTTAAGTTCTACTTTATCCGTTTTTCCTAACGCGAGTTCAACAACAGGTTTACCTTGGGTATTTTCACAACTAATAATCTCATAATTTGTACATGCTTCATTTTCTTCAATACATGCACCAACTGGATCTCTATTAACACCTTTTGCCATGTTAAAACTTAATTCTGAGATTCCTAATGTGTAAAATTTATCTTCTGTTTTTGGATCAATTGCAACATAAACTTGATCTCCCATATTAAATTCAGGATCCAAGGTTCCTGTAACGGGAATATATTCCACATCTTTTGGTGCGAAATGTAATGGAATTTTAATAATTCTATCTTGGGATTTTCGTTCTGTCCACCAAAGGCCGTCAATTTTTACATAACTGAATCCATTGTACATATAACCTTCTTTTGGATCTAGAAGACCTTCTTTGTTGTTCTGATGTTGTTGATCTATATCTACAACAAGACCTGCCGTGGGGCTTCCATCAAAGAATTTTAAACCGCCTAATGAAATTGCAAAAATACCAATTACAATGGCAATGATAATAATAAGATATTTTGTGTTTGATTTTGTATCTGTGTCTAATTTTGGGTTATATTCTTCATCAGAAACAGGTTCTATGCAGATATCACCTTTTTTTTCATCCATATTAAGGGATCTGTGTTTCTCGTTTATATAATTTGTGGATGATTTTTTAAATAGTTGTGTTTTTAGGAGGATGATGGCAATTGAAGAAGTTAATCGTATTAAACAGATATTTTCAAAATTAAATATTAATCCAAATTATTTGGAGCATGAACCTGTTTTAACATCAGAAGATGCATCCAGAACACGAGGGTTTAGTTTGAAACAAGGGATTAAGGCTCTTGTGTTTACTTATAATAATGAATGGGTTGTTGTAGATATTCTTGCTGATCAAAAGGTTAATCTCAAAAAAGTGGCAGGGATTCTTGATTGGTCTAAAAGTAAAATTCGGATGGCTACTCCTGAAGAAGTGGAAATGGAAACGGGATGTATCATTGGTGCAGTGCCACCATTCGGACATAAGTCTGAGACTAAAATCCTCGTTGATAACCACATTTTTGAGAATGATGTCAGTGCATTCAATATTGGGTTACGGACACATTCCGTGATTATTAATACAGAATTGATGCGAAAAGTCTTTGATTGTTTGCGAATGGGTTCATACCCCGCTGCTTGCAGCGACTAATTAAGAGCAAACACCAAAAACCCAATATTAATCTAAACATACCCCACAGCTTGCTGTGGTTGGGTTTTTGATTCCTCGAATGTGGTTTATGGTGATTTTGTGAAATAAAAAAGCCCCTGGGGAGATTTGAACTCCCGATCTTTTGCTTACGAAGCAAACGCATTAGCCGCTATGCTACAGAGGCATTATCTGATTTACAAAGGCATTATCTGATTTGTGCTAACAAGTCTTCCTTACCTGGAAACTTCTTCTGGCATTGGAAACAGATTTCATATTGCTTATTTATTCCTGGTTTTCGTACGATTGTTCCTTTAATTTTTTCTAGAAACAATTCTTGGATTTTATCTCCACATATTGAACATTTTGGCATAAGTTCCAAAAATGAGCATTCCTTTTAAAATCTTATGCTTCACGGTAATACTTTAGTGTTCTGAAGCAGAGAAAGCACCAATTTATGAACGTTTATCGACTCTAACATTTCTTTGCGGGTGGGTGACGTCCGGTTCCGAAAGGAACCCCCAGCAACTCGTTGCTCGTGCTTACGGGGTGCCCGCAGTGCAATCCCACCAGCTGAGTCGGTGCTATCTCTGCTTCATTTTACTAAAGTATTACGCTTCACGTTTTAAAAAACTAAGCACACCACTCAAAATACTTAGTGGGTGATATCCTCCTTCAAGAACAGCAAAATAAGGGATTAATGTTTTGTCTAGGAGGCTCCAAAGATGAGAATATGATTTTTCTGAAAGCGCAAATCCTCCTTTTAATTTTTCACCATAATCTAAAAGATCCATTCCGCAAGTGTCAAATCCCGCACTAACTGCAATGATATCTGGTCGAAATCGTTCTATTGCAGGGAGAAGTCTTTCTTCTAATGTTTTGCAATATTCATAATCGGCGATACCCTCTTTAAGAAAAATTAATTCTGTATTCATATCGTCTTGGGGTTCATGATAAGGCCATAATCCTTTTTGACTTATAGAAAAATAAAATACATTACTTTTACCTTCAACATACGCAAGTGTCCCGTCTCCTAAATGGAGATCTACATCTACAATCATAACCCTTTCTCCTTGTTGTGATAAATGTTCACTTGCGATTGCAATATTATTAAAGATACAAAATCCTCCCATTTTGTTAGGATGTGCATGATGGCCTGGTGGACGGACTAAAGCAAGCGATTTTCTCCCATGCTTTGCCATGTCTGCTGCTTGGATTGTTGCACCAACAGCGTAACATGCCATCTCATAACTATTTTTACTGAGAAATACACCTTCATTTTCAGTGTGTTCATGTTCCTGTAATTCCTGGCACATATTTTTGACAGATTTAATATAATCTCTATCGTGGACTAAAGGAAGGTATATTCTTCCATTTTCTGCTTTTATTAAAAATGAATCATTATGCCCTAATTCTTGAATAGCATCATAAATAAACGGAACTTCTTCAATAAGGTGTTCTAGTCTTTCTCCTTGATCTAAAGAATCTTCTGGAAGGTGGTCACTATGAAAAATTGGATGATAAATTAATAAGGGGTAATGGGTGTGTCCCACAACTACCTGTAAGTACTCAAAAGATATAAATTTATCTGTTTTAATGTTGTCTTCACAAAGTAACAAAACATTTAAAAAGAGGTCTATTTTTGAGATTAATATGGTGAAATCTTCAGATCCTCACATAAAAGCATATTTAAAACAACTTCAATGTGATGTACGAAAGGGGTTATTAACCCAAGATGAATATGAAGATACCTTACATCATTTTGGTTTAGCAGAAAAAAAGAGATCTCTTTCTACACTTCTTGTTGAAGATATTGATGTTGATAACCCTATTGTTTCAAAGTTAGAAACTCTGTATTACCGAGAAATTTTTGGACGTAGAAAACAAAATAATGATTCTTCTTTAATGAATGAAGTCTTAATTGGAAAAGTCGATAATGATGTTGCAGGGGCAATATGGTATTGTGATGAACCAACACCAGATTATTGTCGTTGCGTTTATATTGATATGATGTTAGTTCTTCCAGAGTACAGAGGTAGTGGTTTAGGTTCTCATTTGTTATATCAAGTTTTAGAAAGAACTTCGTTAGATAGATGTCTTATTACATATGCTTGGAAAGCTTCAATAGATTTTTATCGGAAACATGGTTTTTTGACTACAGAACAGGAATCAGAGAAAGAAGATCAATTTTTTCAAAAAATGGTTTTGCCTCTTACTAAAAAAGCTTTTGACCGTTATTGTCGAGAAAAAGAAGGCAATTATTTTGAAGGGTTAGATGAAATTTTTTCTGTTTCAAATCATAGATATGGCATGGAATTTTTGAATACCTTTATTAATGCGGTATCAAATTTTTCTTTAGAAGAACAAGAAGATCTTGCATTAAATCCCTTTACTGTTTTTATTTATGATAAATGTGGGAAAGAACATTCTCTTCTTCCACTTCGTAACCAAAAGTAATATAAAACGATTTCTTTATTTATATAAAATATGAAAAAAAGAATTGCAATCATTGACAAGAACAAATGTCATCCTCAGGAATGTGGGAATTATCTCTGTATGAAACTTTGTCCTGTTAATAGGATGGGGGGAGATTGTATCACACAAGGGGAACCTGATAAGAAAGCGAGGATAGACGAAGTTTTGTGTACGGGCT
>PCYG01000035.1:6036-8554 GCA_002763025.1 Candidatus Woesearchaeota archaeon CG10_big_fil_rev_8_21_14_0_10_32_24
TACATTAACAAAATCTCCCGTACACAGATATGGGGAAAACATGTTTGAACTTTATTCATTGCCTACACCTTTATTTGGAAAAGTAACGGGAATTCTAGGGAAAAACGGAATTGGAAAATCTACAGCAATGAAAGTAATGGCAAATCTTTTGATACCAAACTTAGGAGATTGGAAAAAAGAAACTGATTTTAAAGATGTGATCAATTATTTCAAAGGAACTGAAACACAAAAATTTATGGAAAAACTTGGCAAAAATGAAATTAATCTTTCTTACAAACCACAACAAGTTGATTTGATTCCAAAACAATTTTCTGGTACTGTACGGGATTTATTAAAAAAAGTTGATGTCAAAGATCGGATGAATCTCATTGCAGAAAAATTACAATTAACTGACTTTTTAGATAACGATGTTTCAAAAATTTCAGGGGGAGAACTTCAAAGAGTTGCAATTGCTGCTGCTGTCCTCAAAGATGCTAATTTATTTTTGTTTGATGAACCAACCTCTTATTTAGATATTAAACAACGTATCAATATTTCCAAATTTATTGCTTCTTTAGCTAATGAACAGACGTCTACTCTTGTAATTGAGCACGATTTAATTATTTTAGATTACATGACTGATTTGTTAAACATCATGTATGGACATGAAGGTGCTTTTGGAATTGTATCTGGTGTCAAGACAACAAGAGAAGGTATTAATTCATTTTTAGAAGGATTCTTGAAAGAGGAGAATGTAAGGTTTAGATCACGTGCAATTAGATTTGAAACTTTTAAAGACATTTCTACTGCAATTCCTATTCCCTTAATATCATGGAAAAATCTCAGTAAAACTTTGGGAAATTTTAATTTTAAAACAGAGGAAGGAACTCTTCATAAAGGAGAAGTTGTAGGTATATTAGGAGAGAATGGAATTGGAAAAACAACATTCATCAAAATGCTTGCAGGCGTACATAAATTAGATGCGGGCGAATTAGATGCAGAAGTGAGTGTGGCATATAAACCACAATATTTGGATACAGAATCTCAAATTTTAGTGGTAGAATATCTTCATGAAGCTATTGCAAAATATAGTGTTCAGTTAATTAATTATTTAGATTTAGAAAAATTATTTACACAAAAATTATGTGATTTGTCTGGAGGAGAGTTGCAACGTGTTTCCATTGCAAAATGTTTAGCAGAAGATGCACAATTATTTTTATTAGACGAACCTTCAGCATATCTTGATATTGAACAACGTCTTATTGTTTCTAAATTAATTAAGAATGTTGCAAATGAAAGAGAGATTACCATTTTAATTGTAGATCACGATTTAATGTTCCTTGATAATTTGTCTCACAGACTTGCCGTGTTTACCGGAGTGCCTGCAAAAGAAGGTTTATTGCGTGGTCCATTTTCTTTGGAAGAAGGTATGAATTTATTCTTGCAAGAGTTGGGTATCACTTTACGAAGGGATGTGACATCTCATAGGCCTAGAATCAACAAACCAAATTCTGTGAAAGATCGGGAACAGAAAGAAAAAGGAAATTGGTATTATAATTAATCTCATTTAATGTTAAAATTGTTCATTTCTTAAAAATTCAAATAAAAGTATATAAATAAAGGCATTTTCTTAAACTAAATTAAAACCAGCGATTTACTATAATTAATGATAAATCCTTGCATGGAGGCATTAAATATCAATGAAATTATCAATTAAAGATATGAAAATTCTACATGAACTAGATTTTAATGCAAGATTACCAATAACTCAAATAGCTAAAAGAATAGGACTTTCTCCAGAAGTTACAAGCTATAGAATTAAACAATTAGAACTTAAAGGGATTATTAAAGGATATGTTCCTATGATTGATATTTCTACTTTGGGTTATATGTTTTGTCGTTTTCGGCTTATTGTTGAAAACTTAAACTCAGACATTGAAGAAAAAATTATTAGTCTTGCAAAAGGAACTCCTTCTATAGGGTGGGTTATCATTGCAGGTAATTCTACAGTTGGTTTAGTTCTTTATGCTAAATCAATGCGAGAAGCAGAAAAATATTATTCTCAAATTGCAACGTCATTCCCGACAACTATCAAATCCAAAGAATTTTCAGTTGCTCATCGGATCTATCATTTTAGAAGAAAATATTTGTATGGGTTAAAAGACAATGAAGAATTAATTTGGGGTAACGATCAAAAAGTTATGATAGATGCCATTGATAGGGAGATTCTTAATAATCTTATTACAAATGCACGTGTAAAATATACTGAGTTAGCTTTAATTGTAAAATTAACTCCAATGGCTGTTCTAAATCGTATCAAGAGACTTAAAAAAGAAAAATTAATTTTAGGTTTTAGATCTGTGCTAGATTTGCAGAAATTGGGATATAATCATCATAAAATTTACCTTTTTTTTCAAAATATAACTTTATCACGTAAAGAAACATTAAAAGAATTTTTACGTCAAGAGTTATTTGTTGTTTATATCACAGAAGCAGTTGGGAGATCCGATTTAGAATTTGAAATGCATGTTAAGACAGA
>PCYG01000074.1:0-2035 GCA_002763025.1 Candidatus Woesearchaeota archaeon CG10_big_fil_rev_8_21_14_0_10_32_24
TACGCATATACTTCAATAAGAATATACTGAAGAAAAACGTAGAATGAGAAAGTATACATTGAAATTCCTTAATTACCGAATGGAATTTCATATATAATTCGCCTAATCGAAGCTGTGCAAAATTTTCTTACTGCCTCCTGTCGTCGGTAAACCTAAAATATTAAAGATGGGTACCTTCGTTAAACGGATAAAAAAGAAAGAGAAAAATGCTTTGCACTTTTCATAACAAATGTTTAATGGTTCGCTTTGCTCTCCCAAATTTTTACTTACTTTAAAAAAACGGATGAAAAAGGGGCTAGTCCTACGGACATTTACACTCGCTACGCTCGAAATTTATATAAAAGAAAAACCAGATTTTAATTCTTATTAATCGTCTTTAAACAACAAGCAAGGATTTATTTTAAATTGGAGCATTTTAGCGGATTCTCTACCACCATCTCCACCTTTTCTTTGCATCCCAATTTCTCCAATTTTCATACTGCCTTGTTGTGTTATCCTTACATCTCCTTTGCCAAAAATATTCATAACTGTATTAATATCTTTTAATGCCCAATCGTAACTTTCAGAATCTTTCTTTAATATAACTAACATCCAATCTGCTGAAAATTTATCTCTGCCTTTTAAAATATCAGAAACAATCAATATTTTATTTCTATTAAAAAAAGCAGTAATCTTATCTTGGTCTTCTTGGGGCATTTCTGTTAAAAGCATTCTTCTTGAATCTTTTAATTTCGCTTTATTTTTTGGCTCAATTTTTCCAGTAAATAATCTTAAAATAATTTCAATATCTTTTGGAATATTCCACATCTCAACATACTTATCAATTTCTCTTTTATCAATTTGATTAAAACCTTGAGGATTACTTACTAGTTTAATAGATAAATTTTCAGAATCAAAAACCCAACCACAGCAAGCTGTGGGGTATGTTTAGATTAATATTAGGTTTTTGGTGTTTGCTCTTAATTAGTCGCTGCAAGCAGCGGGGTATGAACCCATTCGCAAACAATCAATAGCTTCTTTAAGTTTAATCGTTACTTGAACCTGAACATCAGTTTTAAAGTTGCCACCTATTTTAACTGCTTTTACAAATTCAATATCTTTTATTACATAATTCATTGCAACAAGCCAATCTTGAGCAACATTATCATTTTTCCAATTATTAAATTTATCAATAACTTCATCCTCATTTCTAAAACCACCTTTTGCAGTTTCTGAACCTAATAATTGTTTTTCATCCATTTTAAACCTTAATTAATTGTGTTTGAATAGAATAATCTCTCTCTTTCTTTTCGCTTTGAATAGAGATTACTATTTCACTTTTTTTATTTAATGTATTCATAATTTGTTGAAAAATTGCATCAATTACAGGAACAGAAACGCTATTTCCAAATTGTTTGTATGCTTGTGATTTTGTTACAGGAATTTTAAACCATTCTGGAAAACCTTGTGCTCTTGCACATTCCCTTGGCGTTAGTCTCCTTATTTTCCCATTCACTAAATATGCCCCTGTTTTTCCTGCAACTCCCCCCCCATATGCGGATAAAGTAATTGCATGACCATTGATACTATAAATTCTCTCTCCTTGTCCACCATTATTTATTTGACCTATTTGAATTGGATTTAATGATGGCGTTTCATCTTTTTTCCAAAATTTCAAATCAGTTCTATTAACAATACAATCTACTGCTTTTTCATCATCTTCAAGAATATCTCTAACAAATATTTTTTTATAAGTTGGTTTTGGAAAATTAAAATCTGTTATTTCTAAATCTTTTCTAAAGCACACAATATAAATTCTATTTCTTGCTTGTGGAACCCCATAATCACTCGCTACCAAAACATCATAAAAAACATTGTAACCTAAATCTTCTAAAGTTTTTAATATAATTTTTAATGTATTTCCATGATAATGTTTTGTTAAATTTTTTACATTTTCTAAAAAAACTATCTTTGGTTTATGATGTTTTACTATTCTAGCTATATCAAAGAATAATGTTCCTCTTGTATCTTTAAATCCTCTTTGTTTTCCAGATAT
>PCYG01000074.1:2054-3503 GCA_002763025.1 Candidatus Woesearchaeota archaeon CG10_big_fil_rev_8_21_14_0_10_32_24
CCTTTTGGAAGTTCCCCAAAATTTTCTTTATAGGTTATTTGTGCAAATTTGTCCCATTCAGATGAGAATACGCAGTTAGCCCCAGTTCTTTCTAAAGCTATTCTAAATCCCCCAATTCCCGCGAATAAATCAATAAAATTAAGTTGTTCCACCATCTTAATACTTAATAAGTAGTTCTCTTTATTAAGTTTTACTATTACTTGTCCAGTGCAAATATTCTTTTAGAAAAAGAACCAAAAAGCCCCTTTCTCATCTTACGGATATTTAGTCTACTTCGTAGAAATTTATATTAAAGCAAGTAAAAACTACGGCACCCATCAGATTTTCGGCAGTAAGAAAACTCTGCGTCGTCACTTCGTTCCTCCTTGCCACGCCTTGCAGGCTCTCCTCCCTTCAGTCGTCGGGTCGGCTAACAGCGATTTGTATTGTTTGCTTTTAATGGAAACTCACTATATATCATAATCATCTTCCCAAAACAATTAAATACTTCAAAGTTCGCATAACATTTATGGATCATTTAATTACCGAACTTAAGCTACGTGGATTTTCTAAGGAAACGGTAAAGACGTATTTATTACAAAATAAATTATTTCTCACGTACATTAATAAAAAAGAATCTGAAGTAGAAGAAGCTGATATTAAATCATATTTGGGATTTTTAATTTCAGATAAACAAATGGAAATGTCTTCTGTTGCACTTGCAAAAGCAGCTCTCAAATTTTACTATGATGAAATTCTTGGGAAAAATATTGTTACACTTAAAACACCAAAAATTGCAAGGAAACTTCCTGAAGTGTTAACAAAGGATGAAGTCAGATCATTAATAAATTATGTAACTCATACAAAAAGTCGTATTATTATCAAATTATTATATTCTTCCGGCATCCGGTTATCCGAATGTTTAAACATTAAAATTAAAGATTTAAATCTGAAGGATCGTTACGGTTGGATTCGTGGGGGTAAAGGTGGTAAGGATCGTATGTTTATTTTATCAGATGATGTCTGTAAAGATTTATGGAGGTTTACATTACAACGACAAGGTTTATTATTTCAAGGAAAAAATGGACCATTATCTCCACGAAACATTCAAAAAATTGTAAGAAAAGCTGCTGAAAAAGCGGGGATCAATAAAATCATAACACCACATAAATTACGACATTCCTTTGCAACACATTTATTGGAAGCTGGCACTGATATTAGAATCATACAAGAATTATTAGGCCATTCTAATTTACAAACAACACAAATTTATACAAAGGTTTCTCAGGAACAGATGAAGAAAGTAAGAAGTCCTTTGGATATGTTATAAGCATGTGAATACAGATTTCTTAAGTAATACTTTAGCAAAATGAAGGAGAGATAGCACCGACTCACTTTTCTGCTGGTTGGATTGCACTGCGGGCACCCCGTAAGGGGCTTCCCCCACCCGCAAAGAAATGTTAGAGTCGA
>PCYG01000074.1:3518-8295 GCA_002763025.1 Candidatus Woesearchaeota archaeon CG10_big_fil_rev_8_21_14_0_10_32_24
ATTCATGTCTTTTTATGTTATCATTCGGGGACCTTTAGGATGTGGAAAATCAACAATAGCTGAAAGATTATCAAAAGAATTAAATGCCGAACATATTTCTGTAGATCATATTCTTGATGAACATGATTTAACGAATGATAAAGAAGAAGGATATATTTCTCAAAGAAGTTTTAAGAAGGCAAATGAGATGATTGTTCCAAAAGCGAAAGAATATTTAAATCACGGAACACCTATGATATTTGATGGAAATTTTTATTGGAAATCACAAATAGAAGATTTAATAGAAAAATTAAATTTTCCACATTATGTTTTTACCCTCAAAGCTCCATTAGAAGTTTGTATTGAGCGGGATCGTAATAGAAATAAACCTCATGGTGAAATAGCTGCAAGAGTTGTGTATAATAAAACTACTGAATTTGATTATGGCACACTCATTGACATTTCAAAACCATTAAATGAAGCTATTAAAGAGATCATTTCTTATCTACCTTAAGCTCCCTAAATTTATTCTCATCATTATCGCAACACATTTAAACTCTCATAAATTTCTTTATATATGACAAATCCAATTTTTTCACTTACAAAGTTGATGTGGTACTTTTCAGAGAAAAAAAAAGTCATTTCATTTTACATCTTATTTCTTTTTTCAAACACAATTGATTTTCTTAATCCTTTAATTGTTGGAAAAATTTTGAATGTCATTCAAGAACAAGGTATAAATGATGGTAATATTGGATTCATCATATTGTTATTATCAGGATTTGTTATCCTTGATCTTTTATTTTGGGGATTTCATGGCCCAGCAAGAATCATAGAACTGAAAAATGCATTTAATGTAAGAGCTAAATATAAAAAATTTCTTATTGATGGGACCTTAAATCTTCCAACTCAATGGCATACAGATCATCATTCTGGCGACACCATTGATAAAATTAACAAATCAACAGATGCATTATACAGGTTTTCTTCTGAAAATTTTATTATTATTGAAAGTGTTTTACGTTTATTAAGTTCCTATGTAGCACTTGCGTATTTTAATTTACATGCAGGATACATTGTTTTATTCATGATTGTGACTACAATCACATTAATCTTAAAATTTGATAAAAAACTTGTACCGCAATGGGATTCATTATTAAAAGCAGAAAATAAAGTTTCTGCAAAAATATTTGATATCATTAGTAATATTACAACAGTCATTATTCTTCGCGTAGGAAAATTAGTGTCAAAATCAATTATGGGAAAAGTAATGCAACCTTATTCATTATATAAAGAAAATATTAATGTTAATGAGATCAAATGGTTTTTTGTATCTTTATGTACAGCAATCATGACTTTCTTAGTTTTATTCACATATATTTTTACAAATTATAAATCAGGATTACTTATTGGAACTATTTTTGTACTCTATGAATATGTGGGAAGAATCAATTCATTATTTTTTAGATTTGCATACAAATATGCAGAAATTGTACAACAACAAGCTGCCATTTCAAATGTTGAAGAAATTAGTGAAGAATTCAAGAATGAACAGAAAATAAGACAACACCCATTAAAACAATGGAAAGAAATGAAAATAGATTCTTTAGAATTCACCTATCATACTGAAGATGGAGCACACCCACATATTGATCATATTTCTTTACAAATTAATCATAATCAGAAAATCGCATTAATTGGAGATTCAGGATCTGGAAAAACAACGTTACTAAAGATCATAAGAGATATTTATTCTCCACGATATGTAAACATCTACGTAGATGGAAAGATTGTGAAGGATGGGTTTAAATCTATTAGTTCATACATCTCATTAATACCCCAAGATCCAGAAATTTTTTCATCTACAATTAGAGAAAATATTACTCTTGGATTAAATTATTCTGATCGTGAAATTAAATTGTTCACAGACATGGCAGGTTTTAGTGATGTCATCACAAAATTACCTAACGGCTTAAATTCATCAATCGTAGAGAAAGGTGTTAATTTATCCGGTGGTGAGAAACAAAGATTAGCTTTAGCAAGAGGATTATTAGCTTCTGAAGATAAAGAGATTATCCTCTTTGATGAACCAACAAGTAGCGTTGATAGTAAGAATGAATTATTAATTTATCAAAATATCTTTAAGAGATTTAAGAATAAAACAATCATTTCATCTATTCATAGATTACATCTATTACCCTTATTTGATCACATCTATTTCTTTGATAATGGAAAGATTATTGCTTCTGGAAGTTATCAAGAGTTACTCAAGAATTCCAAAGAGTTCCAGATAATCTTGAAAAGATACAAGAATAAATAGTTCTCAAGTGTATGAGCAGCGCCATTTTATGAGGCAGTTCTAAAATGAGATCTGAAGATTGTGTGAGGGTGCCCCTACGGGGAGCACGATAAAAACTATTGAGAGATTTGATTGTTTGCGAATGGGTTCATACCCCGCTGCTTGCAGCGACTAATTAAGAGCAAACACCAAAAACCCAATATTAATCTAAACATACCCCACAGCTTGCTGTGGTTGGGTTTTTGATTAACCCGTGACATTATTTATTTTCATGAGTAATCAACCCTCTCAAAGAAGTGTTTTGAATAGTTTTTCAAAACCCTCTATTGAAACATCTGAAGCCGAATCTGGCCATGCTCATAAAACGAATAAATCTCAAAATTCACATAAAACTATTCAAACTCAAATTAATCAAGTTTTCTTTTGCCTGACGTTCTTTGAAATCTGGTTTCAATTTAAGAAATAATTTGTTATTTAAATATGTGCGTTGGAATGGAATTCCTTTATTAATTAAAGATGAAATACAATCTTGAATAATAGGAAGAGGTAACTCTGATTTCATTGCTAACTCTTCATAAGCTAATGGTGTTTCTTCTGTATACAATGCTAAGAACACGCTACGCTCAATATGATTTAAAGGTGCAATTTTAACTTCTTCATGATGTTGATGATGTAATTGTAATTCTTCAATACGTGCATTTAATTTTTCAACTTTTAATTCCATCTCTTGGAGAAATTCAAAGAGTGCTTGTATTTCAGAAGTATTCTCGTTTATAGACGATAAATGTTCTTCCAAAGCATGTCGGATGGTTGCAAATTCGTATTCCATTTTTGATATAGCTGAAGCTGAATAGTTTCATTTTAAGAAGTGTTCAACACCTCTTTTCTACCACGCCCCTTGATATAAAAATGATATTGAAGACCTTTAAATACCTTTCGTTTTTGATTATAGAATCACTTTAGAATAGTCAGAAAATATATTTAAATGATTTCCAATTTATATCAAAATACATTTTCTAAAACATAAACTGAAATTCCTTAATTACCGAATGGGATTTCAGTATATAGTTCGCTTAAACGAGTTTAATATTGTTCGCTTTTAATGGAAACTCACTATAAATTTACACACTTAATTTTGATAAGAACTTTATTAAAGTAGCTGCAATTTTTAACTTAAATGGTTAGATCGCAACGCGACTTAAGTAGAGAACTTTCAAATATACAATTATTTGAAAATCCTCAATTCAAATTAGAACAATATGAAACACCAGCACATATTGCAACTGAATGGATATGGGAAATGGCTTCTAAAGGTGAAGTTGCAGGTAAAATTATTTTAGACGCAGGATGTGGCACAGGAATTTTAGGTTTAGGATTATTATTAATGGGTGCACGAAAGGTATATTTTGTAGATAAAGATGAATCTGCAATGAAAATTTGTATAGATAATCATAATAAATTAAAAGAAGCATACGAGATCGGTGATGCAGAATTCATTTCACATGACATTACATTATTTGATGAGCAAGTAGATATAGTTGTGCAAAATCCACCATTTGGGACTAAAGAAGTTCATGCAGATAAAAAGTTTTTAGAAGTCGCATTTAAATCTGCACCAATTATATATTCAATGCATAAATATTCCACGAAAAGTTTTGTAGAAGCAATTTGCAAAGATTTTGGCTTTACAATTACCGATACAATACGTTATGATTTTCCAATTAAAGCAAAATACGAATTCCATCTAAAACCTGTAAAGAATATTGATGTTGGGCTGTGGCGCATGGAGAAGGATTAATTTCTTTGCTTACATTCTTCTACAAAATCTAAATGTAGATTAATATCCTGAGTATTTAATTGTTTAAATTGTTCTAATAATAAAATTTGTTGACTTGATGATAAAGCTTCATCCACCATGGGATAAAGAATATTATCTTCTTTATGAATATGTTCTCTTAAAAGTTGAATGAATTCATTAGAATGTAATTTAATTTTTGCTACATTATTATTGTTAAGTGAGATTTCTAATTCCTTAACCAAATTCCTTCCAATATCATGTTCATATAGCATCTGTTTTGTTGGGTCACAATGCATTTCAACCTTTCCTAATTCCTTAAATAAAAGATCTTCCTCTTTTGCATGATGAAATTTATCAGAATAATTACGAATAAAACTAATTACTTTAATAAAAAATGATTTATCTATTAATTCCATCTTAAAACATTCTTCTTCTAATGTAGAAAGAACAGTTAAGATATTTTGATGTTCATGAGACAATATTGTAGTTGCTTTTTCCATTCAATGAACTATTTGAAGTTTATTTAAATGTTTTATGTATTATGGTAATTGTTTGGCTTTCTGAAGTTCTATCTATATTCTCAACAATAGAAATCTTTATTTAGTTAATATAGTTACATTGTAACTATTATGAAAAAACCGATTCAGATGAAGATGGAAGGATATGAAGTTGTTGAGAAAAAAGCTGATAAAGGTGGCAAT
>PCYG01000059.1:0-813 GCA_002763025.1 Candidatus Woesearchaeota archaeon CG10_big_fil_rev_8_21_14_0_10_32_24
AGTGCCATCCGTTAATTTGTAAGAAACTCCCCACTTACCATCCCAGGTTAAATCTGTTACATCATCAGTTCCTAACTTCCTAGAAAAAACTGCAATTGGTAACCAACCATCTTCTAAAGGATGTTCTCTATATTGATTTATAATTTTTATAATTTCTGGCGTATGTTCTAATGCGATTTTAATTTCTTTTGAGTAGGCACCTTTTCGGTACATTTTATGTTGATAAATAAATTCTGGTTCAATCCCAACACGTTTTACGGATTCTTCAACTGCAACTTGATTATGACGGGCATAACTTTCATGCTTATCATAAGGATCGGGCACATCAACGATTGCTTTTCGTAATTCTTTATGAAGTTCTTCTTGTTTTGGCATCCCTTTAGGAACTTTTCTAAACACATCATAATCATCCCATGAATAAATAAAGTGCACTTTTTTTCCTTTCTTTTCTAATGCTCGTTTTACTAAATCAACTGTAATAATTTCTCTAAAATTTCCGATATGTACAACACCGGATGGTGTGATTCCAGAAGCTACAGTATAAGATTCTTTATCACCTTTCTCTCTAATGATATTATCTGCTGCAACATCCGTCCAATGATATGATTGTTGTTCTTCTGCCATTCTGATGTGAGAGTAAGGTTATTTATATAAAGATTACGTCAGGGAGTAATACTTTAGTGTTCTGAAGCAGAGAAAGCACCAATTTATGAACGTTTATCAACCCTAACATTTCTTTGCGGGTGGGGGAAGCCCCTTACGGGGTGCCCGCAGTGCAATCCCTCCAGCAGAAAAGTGAGTCGGTGCTATCTC
>PCYG01000059.1:831-12698 GCA_002763025.1 Candidatus Woesearchaeota archaeon CG10_big_fil_rev_8_21_14_0_10_32_24
AAAGAGGTACGAGAAATTAAAAATAATTTCTGGATATCTTTTTTATAACTAAAAAAGAGGTACGATGATTATAACAAGCTGTGGGAATTCTATAAATCTAGCAAAATCTCTCGCAAAAAAGCTTCATGTAAAATATGTACCTTTAGATGTAGGCGAATTTCCAGATGGCGATATGTATATGCGATTTAAGGCGAAATCGTTCAAAGGAAAAAAATTAGTAATTGTACAATCTTTTCAACCACATCCAGACATGAGCCTTTTTGATGTTATTTGGGCTGCTGAAACTGCAAAGGATTTAGGTGCGAGAAAAGTGATTCTTGTTGCCCCATATCTTGCATTCATGCGTCAAGATAAAAGATTTAATGCGGGAGAAGCTATTTCAAGTAAAATCATGTCTAAGTTGTTAAACAAATCAATTGATAAAATTATTACGATAGATCCTCATTTACACAGATACAAATCTTTGAAAGATATATTTACCATTTCTGCTGTAAAATTAACAGCAAATGATTTGATCGGCGATTTTGTAAAAAGAAAAATTAAAAATCCCGTGATTATCGGCCCTGATTGGGAAAGTTATCAATGGGCAGATAAAATTGCAAAGCAAGTGGGTGCTGAAAGTACATGTTTAGCAAAAACACGATTTTCATCTAGAAGAGTGACTTCTAAAATAACAAGAAATGTTGAGATTAAAGAAAAAAATGTTGTGATTATAGATGATATCATTTCCACAGGCCATACAATTATTGAAGCTGCAAAAAAGGCACATAAAAAAGGTGCAAAATCTGTAACGGCAATTGGTGTTCATGGACTTTTTGTTGAAGGCATGGATAAGTTAAAAAAACATGTTGATTATATTTATACTACAAATACAATTGTTCATAAAACAAATAAGATTGATGTTCTTCCATTGTTATTAAAAGAATTGAAATCATTAAAAATTTAATGAAATTTTTAGGATGCCAAAAATTTTAAATAAAATTTTCGTGCAAAAGAAAAATAATTTTAAATCAAAAACCCAACCACAGCAAGCTGTGGGGTATGTTTAGATTAATATTGGGTTTTTGGTGTTTGCTCTTAATTAGTCGTCGCAAGCAGCGGGGTATGAACCCATTCGCAAACAATCAAACAATGCTTTCTTAAGACCAGTATAAGTTCCGCTAGCTCCTTTAGTTATAGCGACTGAAGTTAGATAAGCTGTTAAGACTGCACCACCTGCAAGTGTTACTGCCATAGTCCCATTAAGAATTTTATCTGAAAGTTATGGATATTGATGAAAAAAGTTTGCAGATTCTATTGCACCACTTGCATAAAATAATGATAAATTGGCGATGAATGGTGATGTTTCTAAGAGAACAAATGAATCATAAAATTTTGATTTTTCTTGTTTGGTTAAGTTATCTAATAACATTTTAGATACACCGAGGGAATAAAGTATGATTAAATACGTGGTGCTCAATACAACTTCTATAAGAAGAATTTGTTCTTGCATCCTTTACGCGTTCAAAATCACAGATTTTTTTTGTGATATCAATACAATCTTCTAAATTTAAAGGACTAGCACTTCTACCACACATAGGAAGATAATCCATACAGACATTTTTTGTTAATTCTTGAGCATAATCTTTTGCACGTTCCTCAATACTTGGTTTTTCACGGAAAGAAAAGGACACTGGATGAATTTTTGGTTTATAGTGTCCAATATCAATAGGAACAAAAGGTTTTCTAGAAACATCTAAAGGTCCTAATGGATGGATCTTACCATAAGAAGGAGTTGAATTGTCAACAAATTGATAAGTTTTTTCATCAGAAGGATGAATGTTATCATCAAAATCAGATGGCACATAAAGTGAATTTTTGGCAATGTCACGAGAATGATAATTACCTATTGGTTGAGTTGCAGAAACAGGAGTTGAGGGCATATCTGCTTCAGATTTCTGAACATAAGCTGGAGAACAAGCTAATGATACTAGAGTTACTAAAAGTGTTAAGTGTTTAATTAATTTTGTTGGTGTCATTTTTGTTTTAACCTCTAATTTATATTTATTTTGAATTATTATGTTTATACTAAATAACTAAAATATTCGGGATTCTCTCTACTTCCAAATTGACCCTCTTGAAGACCTGCTAATCCTTGTAGAAAATCTTCTCGTTTTGCAATATAGGCCATGTTTCCACCACCAGTTGATAAAAATGAACCGTGGTTTCCATTTCTTTCTCTGACGATTTGGGGTATATGATCTGTAACTACATTCGTCATAATATCCAAGAAAGAATCTTTATCATTTATTCCTACATAAAATAATTCTCTTGCAGTAGATTCTGGAAGATAAAGATTTGTCATTTGAAATGATGGGCGCTTATCAGATGAAGGGATTCGTGAACCTGTAGAAAGAACACGGAATGGTTCTGCTATACCACCACTAATCAGATCATTATGCATCACCACACCATGATATTCTTTTTCTTTGACTTCTTGTAAACGAGTTGATACAATTGTTTCTGTACCGCCAAAAAGTCTCAAAAAGGGATTACGAGAAGGAATTATTCTTTGATATTTTACTTCTTTTCTTCCTTTAGAAACAATTTTTTGATCTTCCACGGAAGGTGATAATTGAATTAAATGTGTGTATTGGTCAAATTCAAATGGAGGTAAAATTGTATCTCCATAATCATGTTTATTAAGTGGATTAGATACAAACTCTCCAAGCCGATTAAAAAGATTCCCAAAATTAGTATATACGTTCCACTTTCTATCTTGAAATGCAATATCTGCTTTATCTTTAAGATGACTAGAAGAATTTGCTATTGTTGAAGGTTCAAATAACCTCCCATCATGTAATCCATTATATCCATTTCTTAGATGTGTAAAAATGAATACAGATGCTTCAGCATTTACTTTCTCTTGTAGTCCCATATAAAACTTAAAAATGTGCTGATTTATAAAGGTTTCGTTCTTTTTGTCCCTAATTCGGAGTAACTATTATGCTGCTTTTCTTTTAGATATCTGAACGCCTTTCTGCATACTTTCAACCCATTCTTCTGCATCCTGAACCATTTGTTGAGATTCTGAAATAATCTTAATTAAACTAAGAATAAATTCTTCCATATCAGCAACACTTCTATTTTTAGCAATATGTCGTTCTAATAAAAAAATCCCATTATAAAGAGTATTTAATTTTGATAATAGCTTTTGAGAGTGATCTATCAGACCATCTTTCAAGATATTTTTTGCTTCTAAAAAATAGTCTTGATGTTCAAAAGGCACTGCAATATTTTTAAATTCGGAGTCCAGACTTTTTGAATAATCTCTCATTTTAAATTCTGCCTGCAATGCAAAACGTAAATCAGCTTTTGATTTTTCTAATTCATCTTTAACTTCACTTAACAAAATAGATTCATTAATTCTTAAAGGCCCACTCTTGTCTTCTCTTTGAATAGCACCATCTAAATGTTTTTGAATTGTAAGCAAATCATCTAACTGCTTCCTGACAAGGTTAATATTGTCTTTTAATTCGTCCACATACTTAAATTCTACAGATAACCAGGTTAATGTTTTATTCATGTTTTTCTACCCCATTAAAATATTTGTATATTGGTTGTTGTTCTTTCACTTCTAATTCATTATTAGCATGTCGTGCAAGAACATAAAATAAATCACTTAGTCTATTGACATATGATAATACAGAAGAGTTTAGAAGATGATTAGTACTCGCTTTTACTAAAACACGTTCCGTTCTTCGGGTAATGGAACAACATAAATGTAAAAATGAACTTGCCACTGTTCCTCCAGGGATAATAAACGAAGTCTGTGGTGTGAGAACCCCAGTTATATTGTCAATCTGTTCTTCTATATCTTTAATATGTTGTTGTTGAATTTTTGGAATATCGTAATGGGGAAGATGAGAACTTGCCATATCTGCACCAACTGTAAAAAGATCGTGTTGGATTTTAGAAAGCAATCCACGTAATTTTTCATTTTCTACAAAACAAAGTGTAACTCCAATCATGGAATTTAATTCATCAATAGATCCAAGTACTTCTATACGTAAATCATCTTTTGGAACTCTTGTACCCCCATAAAATGAGGTCTTTCCTTGATCACCTGTTTTTGTATATATTTTCATTACCTACCCATATTAATTTTAATACCCTTCTCCTATGTTAATCACTTGATCTTCATAACTTCCATCTCTATAAATTGTAATTCCTTTACATTTAGATTTCCATGCAAGCATGTATGCTTCTTCCACATCTTTAATAGAAGTTGTGCGTGGAAAGTTGATGGTTTTTGAAATTGAATTATCTACATTCTTTTGTAAAGTAGATTGCATTTTAATATGCCATTCAGGTGTAATATCTTGAGCAGTGACAAAAATCTCCCGTACATCTTTCGGAATTTCTTTAAACATTTGAATACCACCTGCTTTTGCGATTTTACGAATCAACTCAGAGCTATAAAATCCTCGCTCTTTTGCAACGTTCTCAAATGTTTTATTTAAGTAAATAATTTCTGAATCACCTAAAACTGTTTTCTGATAAGAAATTGCAAATAAAGGTTCACAACCAGGAGAGGCATCAGCTAAAATACTAATGGTACCTGTTGGTGCTAATGAATTACACGTAAGATTCCTCATTTTTCTTCCTGCTTGTTGATGTTCAGATCCAATCCATCCAGGACATGTTCCACGCCGTTCTGCAAGTTTAGAAGACATTTCATAAGTTGTTGTTTTAATGAAATTCATTAATTTATCTGCTACTTCTAATCCTTCTTCAGAATCATATTTCAAACCTAATTTAATTAAAAAATCTGCGAAACCCATCATCCCAAGTCCGAATTTTCTTGTATGTTTTGTGCATTCTTCAATTTCTTTTTGAGGATAACTATTCATGTCAATAACATTATCTAAAAAGTGAACTGCAGTTTTTATTGTTTCACGAAGATCATCCCACATGATTTCTTTATTTTCTGTATCTACAAATTTATTTAAATTAAGAGACCCGAGAACTACACCTTCATATGGAAGAAGAGGGGCTTCACCACATTGATTAGTGGTTTCAATTTCTCCAAGATGATTGCCGGGATGTTTCCTATTAATTTCATCAATAAAAATTAATCCAGGATCACCAGTTTTCCATGCGTTTTGGGTAATCATTGAAAACACATCACGTGCACGAAGTTTCCCTTGTTGTTTTCCTGTTTTAGGATCTGTAATAATATAATCTCTATCTGCTTCTACTGCCCTCATAAATCTATCTGTGACACCTACAGAAATATTGAAATTTTTTAAGGAAGTTTTATCTCGTTTTGATTCTATAAAACGAATTATATCAGGATGATCAACTCGTAAAACTGCCATATTTGCACCAGGACGAATTCCACCCTGCCTAATTGCACCAAATGCACGATCAAAAACGTTCATGAATGCAACAGGTCCTGCTGCAATGCCTTGATGTTTTCCAACAGCATCCATCCTTGATCTTAAACGTGAAAAAGAAAAACCAGTTCCTGCACCACGTTGATGAATGAGAGCCGCATCTTTTAATGTACCAAAGATCCCCTCCATCGTATCAGTAATGGGGAGAACAAAACAGGACGAAAGTTGCTGATTTTTTGTCCCAGCATTTTTCAATGTGGGTGAATTTGGCATAAATTTTAATTCTGACATTACTTCAAAAAATCTTTTTTCATAATCTTTAATTTCGGCATCCGTTCCATTATAATTTTTATCTGCGAGTGCAACATTTTCTGCGACACGTTGCAACATTTGTTCAGGTGTTTCAATTAAATTTCCTAATTCATCCTTTTGAAGATAACGACGTTCCAGAATACGAAGAGCTTGGTGTGAAAAATTCAAACATTCTTGGGATTCTTCTGTTCCGAGAATTAACGCTGACGTTTTCCTTTGCTCATCTTTTTTATGCCTATGGAGAATGTAAGCCTTTGCAATTTTCACATGCCCACATTCAATCAAAACTTCTTCTACAAGATCTTGCACAACTTCAGCAGAAGGGATATTATCCTTATGGCGTGCTTTTAGATACGTGAGAACATCATTTGCAAGTTGAAGTGACAAGGTTCTATCTGCTAAATTTACTGAAAGAGCAGCTTTAAAAATCGCATCTGCAATCTTCACAACATCAAATTTAACAACTTTTCCACTACGCTTCTTTAATTCCTGTAGTTCTATGATTTCTTGTGGGTCTTGCATTAAGTGTTTGGGGGGAGTGGATGTTTAAATATTTATTGGAAAGGTGGATACTTAAAATTCATCAAATTCCCAATTTTTTATAATATCACAAAGATAAAGATTCCTCACAAGTTTATAATTAAGATCGTAAAGAATTCTTTTATTTTTTTGACCATTTTGATAAATTGTTTCTGTAACCTCGGTTGGTCTTCCATTAGATGGAGGTAAATTACATGAAGAAGTATTTACAAATATTGCAGGATATTCTCCTTGTCCTTCTTCTCGTTCTTTAATCACATTAACCAGCCAATCAACAGTTTCCGAATTATTTAAAGGAGCATATCGTTTAGAATGACCCCCTTCAATAGTATAAGTTCCATCCTCACATCTTTTCCCATATAAAAATACAACCTCGTATCCCTTTTGATTTTGCATAGGTTTATGAGATTTATTAAATACATAAATATTTAGATAATATAATATGAATTTTCAAGAATTATTTTAATGATTAATTTAAAAAAAACATTCAAAAAAGAAAAAAAAAACAATAAAAAATTAACTACACCCAGTAGTCTCACCACATACTTCACACAGCATACAAGTCCCATTCTGTCGCATTTGTGATGCACCGCAACTTCTACATTTTTCTTTGCAAGCTGTTGTTATTTTTTGTGTTAGAGTTACAGAAGGTGATTGAACTGTTCCAACATCGTCAAACTCTAAAAGGAATTCTTTCAACTCATTGAGAACTGGATGTTCGTGAGAGGTTAAAAATTTCTCTGCAATCAAATGTGGACTCATTCCCTGGGACAAACTGAAATTCACTGCTGTAAGAATTGTATTTAACAAGACTTCCTGTGCAGGAATCAATCCTTCCATTGTAAAAGAAACTTCCTTTAAACTTCCTTCATCTTCCCGTCCTTTCAACTGTAATTTTCTTGGTCCAATTTTAACACGTTTAATGATATTGTTAATGATAATAGTACCAGAAGAAACTGTTTCTTCCACAGGCGTATCAAAGATTTCTTTCAGTTCTGTATTTCCTTCTAATGTTGTATTAAGAGGTTGGGACAATTTACAACCATCTCTGTAAAGAGCTGTTGCCTTTGTGCCCATTTTCCATGCGTCGTAATATACTTGCTTAATTTGGGCAATGGTCCAATCAGGCGGCATATTTATTGTTTTTGAAATTGCACCTGAAATGAAGGCTTGTGCAGCGGCGAGCATTTTCAAATGTCCATAGGGATGAATATATCGTTCTCCTTTCTTCCCACATTTATTAGCACAATCGAAGATGTGAAGATGTTCTTCTTTCAAGTAAGGTGCACCTTCTAATGTCATGGTTCCACAAATATATTCATTTGCTTCTGCAATTTGTTGTTGAGAGAACCCTAACCCTGTCAGTAAATCTCCCTCTTTACCTTGCATTAATGAATGGTACAAGTCTTCACCAATCGTCCAAATATTAAACACATGACGAATATCCATATTACTTCCAAGTTGTCTTTCAATATTTACAATTGCTTCTCCCGTAACCCCTTTATCAGAAAGTGTTCTTGCATTAATGTGTGGACTTCCATTTAATGATCCACGTCCTAAACAATATTTGATGATTACATCAATTTCATGTTCTGGATAACCAAGTTTTTTCAATGCATTTGGTACGGATTGGTTCACAATTTTAAAGAATCCACCACCTGCTAATTTTTTGAATTTTACTAATGCATAATCTGGTTCTACTCCAGTGGTATCACAATCCATTACTAAACCAATTGTACCAGTTGGTGCAAGAACAGTTGTTTGTGCATTCCTAAATCCATATTTTTCTCCAAGAGATAATGCTCTATCCCAAGAATCATGTGCTGTTTCTAATAATGATTTAGGACAGATTTCTTGATCAATTGATTGTGGTAAGACTTCAAGATTTTCATAGTCAGTACGATTATATGCTGCTCTTCTATGATTCCTAATTACTTTCAACATATGTTCTTTGTTCTTTTCATACATTTGAAATGGTCCAAGAGTTGATGCAAGTTCTGCGGAAGTCGCATAAGAATCCCCGGTCATTATTGCAGCCATTGCAGCAGCGTATGCACGTCCTTCATCACTATCGTAGGGAATTCCTTGTAACATTAACAATGTTCCAAGATTTGCAAATCCTAAACCTAATGTTCGGAATTGATAACTTTTAATAGCAATGGGATCAGATGGAAATTGTGCCATAAGAACGGAGATTTCTAAGGTAATTGTCCATAACCGAATTGCATGCCTGTAACCTTCTATATCAAATCCTTTTTCTTGGGAATAAAATTTTACAAGATTCATTGATGCCAAATTACAAGCAGTATCATCTAGAAACATGTATTCAGAACAATTATGGATGGTGATCCCATTTGCAACAAAACTATGGGTTAATGGTTCTGTTAAATCATAAACTTCTTCTTCTCCAAGAAATTCTAAACGTTCAACTGAATCTATTGGATAATCTTGATACGTTGATACATTAGCGTTTAGTTTTTTAAGTTTTTCTTGTTTTGGCGATTCTGCCATAAATCCAATTAGTTCCTGAAATAAAATACGATTAGACTTACTAATTCGTAAAGAATGCATTTCACGAACTGAATATTCTTTCAATCCTCCTTTACCATCTGGTAATAAGGCTTTATCCTTACCTGCTCGACGATTTTTGTAAAGTTTACTTTTAATTCCAAAACCTAAAAGAAGAATTTGAGTATCTTTAAGAAGTTGCAAACTTGTTGAATCTAAAGCAACATATTGTGATTTTGTTCCATAATTTGCAACAGTCCCATCAGCTGTAAATAATCCTTGTAAAACATATTTCTGTATCCCTAACCCTGCTTCAAAGATTTGTTGAGGGATACATTTTTGATGCCCTAATAAAGAAAGATCCAAAATAGAACCCATTTTAGACCTCAAAGTACGATTTGTAATAACATATGCTGCAGAGCTTTGATGTAAACAAACTGTTGTAGCACTATTTTGATGCGTTTTTCTTTCATAATTTTCTTCAACATAAGAACAAAATTTATCTAAAATAGGAAGTTCCTCTTGAGCATTCATTGTGATTTGAATGCCATGATTAGAAGTGCCACATCCATCCCCAATATAAACACCTACCATTTGATAAAATGTAGAATCCTTTGGTTCAATAATTGCACTCACTGGGTTCATTGGCAATAATACACAATCATCTTTCGTTAATTCACAAGCTTGAACATAATCCCTATTAATTGTAAAAACCTTATGATCTGCTGTTAATTTTAATTCGTAACCGCATTTCGTTGTTAAGCGATAAACCGGTTTTATACCCGTTTTAAATGAACCTTTAATTTGAGAACTAATAATTGTTCCCATATTTGTTAGGAGGTTTATTTCTTCCTCAATAAAAGAATCAATTCTTTTCCATTTCCCTCCATCTATTAATACTAAGGTGTCTCCAGTAACGCAGGGGTTACTTCCATTAATAGGACCGTCTTCAGGGCAAGTATGCCATTCGTTAATCGTCGTATTATATTGTAAACCAGGATCTGCAGATGCCCATGCACAATAACCAATGTCATCCCATAATTCTGCAGCAGGAATAGTTTGCATTATTTCTCCTGTTTTTCTTCCAGTTAAATGCCATTCACGTCCTTCATTCAATGCTTTAAAAAATTCATTTGGAATTCTAATGGAATTATTACTATTCTGCCCAGAAACAGTGAGATAAGCTTCAGATTCATAATGTGTATCAAATTCTTGCAAAGGTAATTCATAACCTTGTTTTGCTAAATTTAATGCACGCACCATGTAATTCACGGGAATATATTCTTTTGACGCAATTTGTAATAATTTTTTCACTTCAGGATTGTGTAAAGGATTTTCTTGTCCCTTAGATAATTCAATAATTTTAGACAGTCTTTTCTTTAAGGTTTTACTTCCTGCAACTAGACCTGCTACTTTCTCTTCTTCACGAACTTTCCACCAAATAAAATCACGAATTTCAGGATGATCTAAATCAAGAGAACACATTTTTGCTGCTCTTCGTGTTGTACCACCTGATTTAATACTACCCGCTGCTGTATCAAAGATTTTTAAAAAACTCATTAAACCTGAAGAGGTTCCGCCACCGGATAATTTTTCTCCTTTACCACGTATCTTAGAGAAATTACTTCCAGTACCTGAACCATACTTGAAGATTCGTGCTTCTCTTGTAAGCAAGGAAAAAATTCCTCCCTCAGTAACAAGATCATCATTTACAGATTGAATAAAGCATGCATGAGGTTGTGATCTTGTATATGCATCTTTAGAATACTCTAACTTTCCTGTAACAGGATCTACATAACTATGTCCTTGTGGTGGACCTGTTAAACCATATGCAAAATTTAATCCTGTTGTAAACCATTGTGGAGAGTTGGGAGCTGCTGATTGATTAATAATCATATAAACCATTTCATCGTAAAAAATTTGGCCATCTTCTGTAGATGCAAAATATCCATATTTCTCCCCCCAATTACGCCAACATCCCGCTAACCGATGTGCAATTTGTTTAATACTGGTTTCACTTCCCGTGATAACATTACCATTTTCATTTAATAATAAATCGCCTTTTTTATTTCGTAAGGGTACTTCTGCTTTACGGAAATATTTTTGTGCAAGAATATCTGTTGCAACTTGTGACCAAAAGTGAGGCACTTCAACATCATGCATTTGAAAAACCATCGAACCATCAGGATTCTTGATTTCTGAACTACGAATGTCATATGTAAACATATCTATAGGGTTAATCCCTTCTTTTGTATAATAACGGGGGATTTTGAGTCCTTGTTTTTGTGTTGTTGCCATTGTTTCCATTTTTTATCTACCTCATTGCTTGAATTTCTTTTTCTAATTTTCGGGGGTCTTCAATTTCTTTATAGACCATAGCATATCGTAAATATGCCATTTTATCTTCTTTCTTTAATTCTTGAAGAATGAATCCACCTATGTGAATTGTTTTAATTGGGTTTACTTTTTTATTAAGAATTTTTTTATGTACTCTCATTGCTAAAGATTTGACGATCTGTTCATCAACTTTTCCATATGCGGGTTTGATACTTCGCTTTATTTTTTCTAAATCAAAATCTTGAATTCGCCCATCTTTTTTTTGAACTTTAAGATTAAATTCCGCACGTTCATAGGTTGTAAATCTCTGATCACAGGATTGACAGGATCTTCTACGCCTCAGCGAATCATCTATAACTCTAGATTCAAGAACTTTTGTGTCATTATTATTACAAAATGGGCAATACATCATCAAACCTCTTTTAGATTATATACTAAACACTAAATGCAATTTGAAACTTAATTCAATAGCAAGTAATCACTTTCTACATCATCACGAAACATCCCATTAAAGTGATGAAACACTAGATGTAGTGTTTTAAGACAACTTAATTTTGTTATCTAGTGTTAAGCTAATTGAGATTAAATGTTGATTTAAATAGATTTTAGTTTTTTGAAATGTATGTTGAAGAACAGGGATTAAAAAACGTAATACTTTAGTGTTCTGAAACAAAGAAAGCACCAATTTATGAACGTTTATCAACCCTAACATTTCTTTGCGGGTGGGGGAAGCCCCTTACGGGGTGCCCGCAGTGCAATCCCGCAAGCAAAAAAGTGAGTCGGTGCTATCTC
>PCYG01000059.1:12744-15440 GCA_002763025.1 Candidatus Woesearchaeota archaeon CG10_big_fil_rev_8_21_14_0_10_32_24
AGAAAATCCCTTTTGCAGATAAGCCAATATGGGCAAAAAAATTAGGAACGCATAAAACCTGGCGAGGGATTATTTCTGCAGTTGTATTTGGCACAATTGTTTTTTGGTTACAAAAAGTAGCATATGTTGCTGGTTTCAAAAGTTTAGCATTAATTGATTATAGTGATTTTTCTATCCTATTAGGATTTTTATTAGGATCTGGAGCAATATTTGGAGATGCTATGAAAAGTTATTACAAACGAAAAGCAGACATAAAAGAAGGACATCCTTGGCCAGTCTTTGATCAGATTGATTTTGTTATAGGAGGATTAGTATTTAGTTGGTTTGTCTATGTTCCCGCAGCAGAAGTTGCATTAATTGTATTGGTGTTAAGTCCTTTGTTACATTTTTTAGTTAGTTATAGTGGATATCTTCTTAGACTAAGAAAAGAAAAGTATTAATCCTTCTTTAAAACAAATTGTAATTGTCTTGCTAATGAATACACTGCTACTATACCAGCTGTTAAATATCCTACAATCAGTAATCCTGTTTCGTAAGGGAAACCGGGAAATGTTGCAACTGCTAATACTGCAAGAGAAGAGGTTCTGAGATACCATGTAGGATAATCTCTTGTTACGTGGAAGAAGATTGCAATTGCATATAATATTGCAATGATATAGGGATAGAAGTCATTAAGATAATACCCCCCCTTTATTAATAATAATATAGCAATCAGATTATCTGTAATGAGATCAAAATATTTTCCTTGCATTGTTTCTTTTGTCTGTCTTGCTAATACACCATCAAGTCCATCAAATATTAAATGAGAAATTCCAAATATGATAAAGAACAGATAATTATTGAATAAAAAATAAACAGAAAGCAATCCTGAAATTAAAGAGAAAGTAGTCATCATGTTTGGTGTGAGACCAATTTTTAATAAGAATGACGAGATCGGTCCAAGATATTTACTCCGTGTATGACGTGAGCTTTCTACAATTTTCTGAAACATAGAGAAATATATATAAAGTAGAACTATAAAAAGGTATATGTTGGTTCTTGGGTGATGTGTGAGTAAATATGACAGAAAAATTATATCAAATAGAAACGGAAAAAGCAATCGCAAAGATTAGGGAAGTAAATGCAGAAACAGTGTGTATCCAGCTACCTGATGGTATGAAACCTTATGCACAAGAGATCGAAGCTGATTTAGTTAGAGAAACAGGTGTGAGGGTTTTAATTTGGTTAGGAAGCAATTTTGGTGCATGTGATATCCCCCTTGGTTTAGACAGAATGAAAGTGGATCTCTTAATCAGTTGGGGTCATAATAAATTCGTGAAGAAGATGGAAGGTTGGTAAGAATTAAACATGAATTTCAAAGAATATAATTTACAGGATTGTAAGGTTAAGCATAGCGCATGCCTTACCTCTTTGGATGATAAACTTTGTAAAGTTTATTTTGTGAGGAAAACAGAGGGATAGTAAAATGGATATTTTATTTTTAGATGCACCATACTCTGGAAAGGTGGAATTATGTCAAGAGACTTTAGATTATATTACGAAATTTAAGAAAGTGGCATTATATGCTTCTGTGCAATTTGTGGGCAAATTAGAGAGAGTAGAAGAACAATTGAATGAGATCGGTGTTGAATTTGTGATATCTAAAGCAGACAGAGCTTCTGTGAAAAGTCAATTATTAGGATGCGACAATTATCATGAATCATTAAATCTCAAAGAGGAATTTGAAGCTTATTTGTATATTGGAGACGGAAAATTCCATCCACTTGCCTTAGTATATGGTCAAAAAGACGATAAAGGGATGAAAGAGATTATCAGAAACGACCCTCTTCAAGAGAAGATGTTTTTAATGGGTGTTGATGAAATTAAAACTATTTTGAAAAAATATAAGGGATCTTTGGTGAAGTTTTTATCGTCTAATACAATAGGGGTAATTGTTACGATAAAACCTGGCCAGGAACAATTTAAACCTGCACTTGCATTAGAAAACAAATTTCCAGGGAAAAAATTCCATTATTTCATAGATAATAATGTTTCATTTGGTCAATTAGAAAACTTCAATTTTATTGAAACTTGGATTAATACAACATGTCCTAGAGTTGGTTTTGACGACCAAGAGAAGTTTAGAAAAGGAGTTATAAATTTGAATGATGCGTTCCTTGCTGCAGAGATTTTAGCGAATGATAGTCTATTAAATAAAAGCTAATCCTCGACAAAAAAGAAAGGTTTAAATACTTATTTTGTTTTTTCTACGTCAGAGAACAGATATTTCGTGTTCATAATACCATAAAAATCTATTAAAATCATAAATAGGTTTTGAGGATGCAGTTAGAGCAAAGCTCAATTGCAGAGAAAAAGCATGGCTTTTTCTTGTGCCAAAAAATAGAAGATTATCGTCTAAATTTGGTGCATAAAAACAAAAGAGGGATATAAAATGGCAGCACAAGTTGTAGCAAAAGTTGGTGTAAAAAAAGAAAAAGGATGGCTTTATTTCTTAGATAAGAACGGAAACGTTTCAGCAGCAGAAATGAGTAGAGCTGGCCGTAAAAAAGGAAAAGCTACGAAGAAAGTAGTAGCTAAAGTAGGAGTAAAGAAAGAATCTGGTTACTTATACTTTATTGATAAAGATGGTAATGTTGCTCGTGCAAAAATGGCTCGTGGAAGAAAAGTTGGAAAGAAAAAAGTAGCTAAGAAGAAAG
>PCYG01000059.1:15496-16691 GCA_002763025.1 Candidatus Woesearchaeota archaeon CG10_big_fil_rev_8_21_14_0_10_32_24
TTTTTTTTTATTTTATATTTTCTATATATTTTTAAAGTATTGAGGTTTTCTTTGAAATATGGCAGAAAATTATCTTAATGATTTGATTTTAGAACTCGGAAATGCGGGTGGCGAAAAAAGAATCCAAATCAGTGAATCAAGAATGAGCAATGGATCTGGTCTTATTACCCATGAAATGATAGATCTTCCAGGTACCGATAGATTATTTGGAGAAGGGTATGCAATAAGCATGTTAAGAGCTTCATATAATAGTAAAGAATACGCCACAGCACAATTGACAGAAAAAGGTCAACAGTTATATGAAAAATTACAATCTTCCGATATTCAATAGTAAAGCATTCTTTGCGCCAATGGCTGGTGTGAGTGATCCTGCCCTACGTTTAGTTTGTAAAGAATTAGGTGCAGGTTTAGTTGTGACAGAATTTGTAAATGTACATGCGATTTCTGCAAAAGAAAGAGAATTCGGTGCAGAACGTATTATGGATTTTGTGGAATTCTCTGAAAAAGAGCGACCATTATCTATTCAATTGTTTGGTTCTGATTTAGATCGGATTGAACAAGCAGTAAAAGTGGTCACAAAACATTTTGACATTATTGATTATAATATGGGTTGTCCTGCGCCACACATTACCTCTGAGATGGCTTGTTCTGCATTGTTACAGGAACCTGAATTAACTCGGAAGATCTTTAAGACGCTTGTAAAACATGCAACTGTGCCTGTTTCTGTAAAGATTCGTGCAGGAATAAGTAAACCCGACAAATATTTAGAAATTGGAAAAATTGCGGAAGAAGAAGGTATTTCTATGATTACATTACATCCAAGAACTGTTAAGCAAGGTTACGCTGGAAAATCTGATTGGTCATTAATTAAAAATTTGAAGGAACATGTTAATATTGCGGTATGTGGAAATGGAGACATTGAAACGCCAGAAGATGCTGCCAGGATGCTCAAAGAGACAGGTTGCGATTATGTGATGATTGGACGAACTGCTGCCAAGAATCCTTTTATCTTTAAACAAGTGAACCAATTTCTTAATACTGGAAAGTATGCAACAATTAGTGGTAGTGCACGATTAAGGTATTTCTTTAAGTATGTAGAATATACAAAAAAATATAAGAATATCAAAGTCGCAAATATTCGTATGCAGGCGATGAATTTTTCTAAAGGATGTGTTGGTGGAAAAGAATTACGTGG
>PCYG01000059.1:16715-24486 GCA_002763025.1 Candidatus Woesearchaeota archaeon CG10_big_fil_rev_8_21_14_0_10_32_24
TACGTGCCGTGCTGTGCTAAAATAGAAGGCGAGCTTAATTCATACATTAAAAAGAAATCTATTTAAAGAGAATCGTAATTCACCAAGAAATGAAAATAATTGATATATAGTGAGTTTCCATCAAAAACGAACAATATTAACTTCGTTTAAGCGAACTATATATGAAATTCCATTCGGTAATTAAGGAATTTCAGTATACATTCACATATAGGAAACATTTTATATGATGGAGGGGGTCAGATTATTAATCAGAAAGGATTACCTTATAGGAATCTTTTTGATACTGGGTTTAAACTTATAAATTTATTTGATTCTGGTTTTTATACTGCACGTGGCCAATATAAACTGGAGGAAAACAACCCCCTCATTTAGTTCGTCATGTTCGTGAAGGGGCAAAAGGCATGAAATTGCATCCAATTCTCCAAAAGATATCTTTTTCTGATAAAAGGTTACGAAAAGCAGTTGAAATATTTTCTGTTTACAATCTTCCTATATTATTTCATAGTTGATTTGTATCATATTATCATGGAAAAGAAAAAAAAAGAAGAACCAAAATATGGAAAGATTTCTGACGCAGAACAATTAATTGCAGATTTCCCACAGGTAATATTGTTGGTCCTGCAGGTGATGTTGAAGTTAATGAAGTTATTTCAAAAATTCCTAAATATAAAAATGCATTTGTAGATACTTCTTTTCAGTCACCAGATAAAATAAGAGAATTAGTAAAGGCATTTGGACCTGAAAGAGTTTTGTTTGCATCAGATTGGCCCTATGGAGATCGTACAATATCCATTAGAAATATTAAATTAGTTTGCAATGGCACTCACAAAATGGAACAAGAATTATGTTATCAGAATGCCGAGAAAATTTTAGGCATAAACATATAAATCATGTCAGTTTTGTAACATCATGGATTATTTCGCTCACATTGCGTGGAGTTATATTTTATTTAATAAAACTAAGAAACCTTTCTATGCAATTCTGTTTGGTATTCTTCCAGATTCCTTATCATGGTTATTCTTTACAATCTATCTTTTCTTTAATGGAGAATCATTTCAACAAGCAGCAGGTGCAATCCCAGATTGGGTGTTTGCACTTTACAATATTACACATAGCCTATTCACATTTCTTTTTGTATTAGGAATTGTGTATCTTATTTTGAGAAAAATTCCAATTTATATATGGGCATGGCCCATCCATATTTTAATAGATATCCCTAGCCATTCACGAGAATTTTTACCGACACCTTTTCTGTGGCCAATTTCAACATGGATTTTTCCAGGTATCAGTTGGGGCACACCATGGTTTATGTTTACAAATTGGATGTCCATTGCATTCTTCTTAACGTTAATAATTATCTTAAGGAAGAAGAAAACAATGTCAATTCTTTAACTGCAGATTCTATATCGTCTGTATTCATTTCTGCGTCAAACTTGATTTGTCTTAGGGTATGTGAATACAAAGGGTCATAATAAAATTCTAATAAAATTTTTGCGGCCAAAACATAATCTTTTTGATCAATAAACTTAATTACTTTTTGTTGATTTTCTTTACTAATTACTTTCCAAAGGCGTTGTGTTATTTCCTTGATTAAATGTATATTCTCTTCTTTTTTCATATATTCAGCTACTGCAATTTCTGCGCGTTTATCTAGACTTCCAACAACATGAATATTTTTTCCTTTTAATATTTTATCCCATATATTTTCTGGAATGATTACGTCACCAATTCTTCGTCCTTCACCTTCTACAATCACAACTTCCTGTTGATTTAATTCATCCAATCTTCTTAATAATAAATTTTCAAAACGTTTTTGAGAATTAGGAATTAATCCTATTGCACCAAATAAACTACTTCTATGTTGTGCAAGACCTTCCAAATTTAAGGAATGAGGAAAATAGTGAAGAATTTTTGTTTTCCCTGTACAGGTTAATCCCCATAGAATAATTAATTGTGGTTTGAATTCGTAGTTGTATAATTTTTCTCTTACATATTCCCTAAATGATTTATAGCCACCTTCTAATTGCATGACATCATATCCTAAACTATTAAGCAATGCAACAATAGCCCTACTTCTCATGCCTCCACGCCAACAATTAATGATTAATTTTTGATTTCTATATTGATTTATTTCTTTCATAAAAGAAGGTAATTTTGGGGAAAAGAGTTCAACACCCTTATCAATTGCTTCTTGTTTAGAAACTTGTACATATAAAGTTCCAACAACTTCCCGTTCTTCATTAGAAAGAATAGGAATATTGATTGCACCAGGAAGATGATCTTCTGCAAATTCTTTAGGTGTTCTGGTATCTATGAAAATGTGGCTTGTCTTCAAAGCTTCTTCAATAGAAATTGTGGGAATCATGTTATTTGGGGGTCTGTTATTCTAAGGTATTTTCTCATTTAACTAGAATAATAAGGTTTATTTTAAAGGTTTGTTCAAATTGTATGAAATTAAGGGATTCATTTTTTAAAGAATCTATGTTTCTATAGATATTATGGAAGAAAAACATCGTGTTCAGAAATTGATGAGTAATTATGGGTATTGTTCTAGAAGGAAGGCTGAGGAAATAATCCAAGAAGGAAGAGTAAAAGTAAATGGAAAACCTATTACAATTGGAGATAAAGCTTCTGAGACTGATGTAATTACAGTTGATAATAAACCAATCCAAAAAGGAAGAAAAGTGTATTATATGTTAAACAAGCCTACAAAATGTGTGACAGCATTGAAAGATGAAAAATATAAAACTGTTATGGAGTACATGAATGTCAAAGAAAGAGTATTTCCTGTAGGAAGATTAGATTATTTTACATCTGGGTTATTATTATTTACAAATGATGGGGATTTTGCAAACAAGATTACACATCCATCCCATGAAATTAATAAATCATATGTTGTCAAGTTAGACCGACCATTAAATGAGCAGGATAAAAAAGCAATTCAGAAAGGTATTAAATTAGATGATGGACGAACAAGCCCTGCTGGTCTTAAAATTATTGGTCCAGAAATGGTTGAAATTACAATTCACGAAGGAAAAAATAGAATTGTCCGTCGGATGTTTGAATCACTTGGATTTAAATTATTATTTTTAGAACGAGTGAAAATAGGCAAACTAGATTTAGGAAGTTTACCTTATGGAAAATTTAAAGTATTGAGTAAAAAAGAACAAGATTTGATTTTTAGTTAATTTAGTTAATAAAGGATTTAATTTTAAACCGTAAGCTTTTTATAATGAAATTGTTTAATTCTATCTATGGTGATGAAAGAGGTTCCGGTTGGCACATTGCGAATTAAGGCACATGACATTCGCGTTTATGAAAAAACGCAAAGTTCGTGGAGGCTATCTTCCCAAAAATTATCACCTACAGTGGAAGTTATTCACCTCTTTGATGGTTATAAAGAATTTGATACATTGATTGATCAAAAAGATCCACGATTTATGAAAGGCATGCTTCTTCCGAATGGAAAAACAGCTGGTGATCATATTAATATTCTTCCAAATGGTCAAGTTTTAGAAAAAGCATATTCTTTATTTGCACCACACTTAAAAATTCACGATCAAGATTCCCATGATCATTGGGATGTTCTCTACAAAAATGCAGGTGGCACATTTTCATATGTATATACATTAGAAAAAAGAGCAACACATAGAAATCAAAAATATAAAAAGGTGGATAAATTTGATGAAATTCACATGAAGTTATTAGGAACTGTGAAAAATGCATTAAAGAATAAATCTGATATGATGGCATTACCGATGTATACATTATTGACAACACATATGCGTATTGGCAATGAAACATATTATAAAGCACATCACCATAAAGGTTTAACGACGTTAAAGAAAGAAGATATTTCTATTAAGGGGAATAATGTCATGTTTAATTATATTGGAAAGGATGGTGTTCCGATTGAAATTAACAAACAATTTACGTCAGAATACATTGCACGATTAAAAGGTGCATTAAAGGATACAAAAAAAGAAGAATTTGTATTTAGAAATAAAGTAACAGGTCATCCTTTAAGTGAACCACATTTTAAAAAAGCGTTCAAAAGATATTGTGGCGAAGAATTTTATCCACACATTGTACGATCACATTTTGCAACATCTCAAATAAAAAATTTTCTACAGGCAAATAAGAATCCCTCTAAAAAAGTTATGAAAGACTTTTTATTTTCTGTTGCCAATGAACTTGGACACAAAAGGTTTAGTAAGAAGAATCAAGAGTGGGAAGATTCATACACAGTGACATTAAATTCTTATGTACATCCTGAATATATTCAGAAAGTTAGAAAGTTTTTGTGAATATTGTTTTATAGTGAGTTTCCATTAAAATCTGACAATATTACCTTCGTTTACGCGAACTATATATGAAATTCCATTCGGTAATTAAGGAATTTCAGTTTATTTGTAAATATTCTCAGTAATTAGCCTTTCAAATCCATCAAATGTGTTTGTAGCAACAATTTTTCCTGGCCCAAGTTCTTGTGCAATTTTTATTGCCCAATAAATATTAGCTCCAGAGGTTTTACCAATTAAGAAGCCTTTTTTATGCATTGCCTTCATTGTCTTAACTGCAGTTTCTTCATTAATTATTTCAACATGATCATACAATTCAGGGTGGGCATTAGATGCAAGTAATTCTGCTCCAAAACCAATTAAATTATGAGGTTGAAATGTAACATCTACTCCTTTCCTTTTTGCAAATATATGAGGTGCATATTCTGCCTCAATACAAATGATTTCAGTTCCCGTAGGTTTAAGTTTACGAGAGATTCCAGTAATTGTACCATATGTTCCAGAACCACAAACAAATACATCAATTTTTCCAAGTGTCTTAATAAGTTTTTCACCAACTATTTCATATCCTTTTGCATTGTTTGGATTAGAAGATTGGTCTAATAAGATTCTATTTATAGTTTTAGAATACTCTACTGCTTCCTGTTTAGCTCCTAAAATAAATTTTTCTTTTGGAGTTAAATGGATATCTGCTCCCAAGCATCTAAGCATTTGAATTTTCTCATAGCTCATATTTTCTGGCATAAAAACTGAAAAAGCATAACCTTTCTGTGCACAAACAAAAGCGCCAGCAATTCCTGCGTTTCCTGTAGTATAATCAACAAAAATTGTATCAGGATTTAATCCATTTCTTTCTTCTGCCTCAACCATTGACTGATATGATAAAACTTTGTGGCTCCCTGTTGGGTTAAGATGTAACAATGCAACATAGACTTGTGCCATACTTTCTCCATTACTTAAGTAAGGGTTCAAATATAATAAAGGCACATCAGCAATTCTTTCTAATTCATTTGTAATTATTTTCATGTTAAATATAACCAAGAACCAACCCTAATAACTAAAAATCAACTGTTTTTTATAAATATTACCTTCAACTATTTACAATTCTCAATATCTCCTCGCCATACTGCGCAATCTTTCGTGGGCCTAATCCAAAAATGTCATGTAAATCACTTTTGTTTAAAGGAAGTGTTTGTGAGAGTTCTTCTATGGATTTGTCATTAAGAACCATATATGCCGGCACTTGTTGAACTTGACTCATTTTCCGTCGCCATTCTCGTAACGCAGCATAAATTTGGGATTCATTTTTTGTCTTGGCTGTGAATCTATTTAATTTTGCAACAGGATCAACAAATTCTTCGCCACCAAGAAATTTACGACTTTCTTTATCTATAAATGGTGTTAGAGATTTTCCAGTATAGGAAATGTAAAGTTGTTGTTTTGCTCTTGTGACTGCAACATAAAATAATCGTCGTTCTTCTTCCATTTTATCATAATTCTGAAGATTAAGCGATTCTATGACGGGATGATCAGAGACTTTACAAGGGAAATATAAAGAATTGCTTCCAATTACAAAAACAAGTTCTGCTTCTAATCCTTTAATTGAATGAATCGTTGCAAGTGTTACATGCCCTTGTTTTACTTCAGCTGCTTTTGTTTCATCGGTCTTGAGAATATGTGGAATATTTTTGTCACGCAATTTTTGAGATAAATCGGCTAACTGTTTATTGGTTCTTGCTAACACAAAGATTTCAGTATTCTCAAAAGATGATCGTGCAATTTCTCGTGCGACAAAATCGTATTCTAAATCCATGCGTTCAAAATTAAAGAGTTTCGTCTCAGGAGAAGAAAACTGATGTGATTCTCTACCAGATTCTTGAGTTGTAATATTCATGTTTTTGACAATTTTATTTGCGAGACCAACGATATTGGGGTGAGACCTATAATTTTGTTTTAACACTATTGTTGTTGCATCAGGATCTTTATTGAAATCTAAGATATAATTAATCCGACTTCCACGCCATCCAAAGATAGCTTGACGAGGATCTCCTACTACAAATAAATTGGGTGCATTAAGATGTTTGAGAAGCTCTATTTGAATCGCATTAACATCTTGATATTCGTCTACAAGGATATGATCATATTTAGGGATTAAGCTAGGAAAATTTTCAAAAATAGTAATAGCATCTTTCACTTGATCACAATAATCCCTATAATTCTGTTCCTTCATAAGTTTCAGAATATTTTGACAGACATCGTGTAAAATTTTTGCATTATTTTTTTCTTTGTATTGAGACATCTTTTCATAAAACGGATTAATTTCTTGACGTTCTGTTTTATAATAATCAATTACATGGAAACAATCATTCACAAATGAGAATAGAAGTTTATCTTGAGATTTGATTTTTCGTTGTCCAGCTGTAAAGTAAATATCTGCAACACCTGAAACACTAAGATTTATTCTTTTAAGTGCCTGCACCACTAATTTAATTCTATCTTTATAAGTAATGATGTGACTTTGATTTTTGTAAATCAAATTCCAGTGATTTTGAAATATTTTTTCTGCAAATGAATTGAATGTTTCAATATGCACATTATAAATTTGTAATGTTTCAAGACGATCAACCATTTCTTGTTTTGCTTTCTTTGTGAAAGTGATTGCCAAAACTCTTTTGGGATTGACCGATTTAAATTTACAGAGAAATTCTATGCGTTTTGTGAGAACCGTGGTTTTCCCACTCCCTGCCCCTGCAACACAAAGAAGTTTAGGAGACTCTGAAATGATTGCTTTGGATTGTTCTGGATTAAATTGTTCCATAAAGAATGATAATGAATTAATTATTTTATGTTCTTGATCAGAAACAGGTTCAGAATTAAATTCTAATTTTATTTCTTTTTTTATAGTGAATCCTTGAGGTATTCTCAATTCTTGTTTCCCTTTATCAGAAATGTCAAGAACTTTAATCCATCGGTTTGTAGGAAGTTCTTTGTATACAATAAATCCCTGTTCTAACATTGATTTAATTAGTGTAATTAATTGCTCTTTTGTATAATCTGAAAATGCACCAAAATTAGTTGCATTTCTAAGGTTGGATTTATTTATTTGAGGATGGGATTCATTTCCTTGAAGAACTTGAATCAAAAGATTCATTCCTGTATTAAATGGAAGATTTCTGATAGTTTCTAATACTTTAAGATATTGTTCTGTAATCTGTACCACCCTTTTTTAATTAAATGAAATTAAAATTAAAATACCTAACTAAATGGGAAGCTCGTATATTGGATATTCCTCACCGACCGTGTGCAAACTTAGTTGCTAGTCGTTAAAGACAATGTGGTCACATGGACCTAAGCCATACCACCTAGTTAGGCATATTTTTGAGCATGAAGTTGTTTATAAGTTTTACGATATTTATGCTGTGTCGGACAATTAAATTGCCTTGCTTGATTAAATTTGTCAATTGTAATCA
>PCYG01000027.1:0-1469 GCA_002763025.1 Candidatus Woesearchaeota archaeon CG10_big_fil_rev_8_21_14_0_10_32_24
CAGTAACATTCAAAGTTGTAAATCAAAATCAAGCTCCTAAAATTGCATCAATCGCAGATCAAACAACAATTGTTGGTGCAACCATTGAATTAGATTTGAAAAGTAAAGTGTCAGATAATGATGTAGAAGATTCATTAACACTAAGTGTTGAAGGAACCTTGAAGGCTCAATTTGATGCAACTACAGGAAAATTTACATGGAAACCTACCACAACCAATATTGGTGAACACACCTTAACAGTTGTAGTAACTGATGGCGTAGACATTGTAAAAAAGGATGTGAAAATTACAGTTAAAGTAGCTGATGCAAATGTTGACCCAATTAATCCTGTAATACCAAGTCAAGCAATACCAAAAACAGCTTTACAGTTAGCTTTAGATGCAGATTACACAGCTTTAAATGTAGATTTCAAAGCTTTACAAGATGACTTTGATCAATATGAAGTAGATTATAACAAAGCAAAGAAAACAAATAATCTTAATGATGTTGACAAATATGCAACTAAATTAGAAAAAGTTGATGATAAATTAAGTAATCTTCGTAGTGAAGTAAAGGATTTTATTACAAAATCTGAGAAAACTGCAGGTGATAACACAAACATCATAAAGAATGCAGAAAAACTAAAAACGGACATTGAAGATTTACGAAACGATATTGATGTTGTCTTAGGAAAAGTAAGCGCTTCAACAAACTCTGAAAGTGTGTTCAAATCTGGAAGCGTTTCATCTCAAGATTCTAATAAACCTGTTGAAGTTCAAATGCTTCAGTTCCCTGTAACAGGAACTGCAGTTGCAGGTACAACATCAACAAGTACAGGATTTGGAGATTTAGCACTTTTAATAGGAGGAATTGTAATCTTATTTACAATTATAATCTTCCTTTTAGTTGTGTTATTGAAATAGGTTTTCATTTATTTCTTTTTTATTTGTTTTTTTTATTTCTTTTTTTTATTTGTTTTTAATAATTTAATTTTAGAATCCAATTTTGAGTACATAAAAATTAATTAAAATATTCAAAATTAAAAAAAAGTGATGCCCATAAAATTAAATTCAATTTTTAAGGACATCCTCAATTGGTGTTTTTCCTTTTAATTTCATAGTGGTTGATTTTTTTGCTTCTGCTACTAAATCCACACCAAGATCTTTCAATTCTTTAATATGCATTTGCATTAACTGTTCAACTACTTGAAGAATTCTCATAAATTCTTCACGTTCTTTTGTTAACGTTGCGAGTGATCCTTTATGAAAACCAATTCTTTCTGCATTATCTTGTTTTTGTACCATATCTCTTAAATATCTGGTTTCTTTATTAAATTTTTGGAAAACTTTAATACTTTAGTGTTCTGAAGCAGAGAAAGCACCAATTTATGAACGTTTATAGACTTTAACATTTCTTTGCGGGTGGGGGAAGCCCCTTACGGGGTGCCCGCAGTGCAATCCCGCAAGCAAAAAAGTGAGTCGGTGCTATCT
>PCYG01000027.1:1495-7920 GCA_002763025.1 Candidatus Woesearchaeota archaeon CG10_big_fil_rev_8_21_14_0_10_32_24
AACCATCAAGAAAATCTTTATAACATGGGTGTAATTAATAAATTGATGTTCTGGAAAAAAGATGATGACTTTGATTTTGATAGTGCGTTAAATAAAGAGATGGATTCTACTGGAATGCCCCCTATGGATGACCTCGGATTAGACCAACAACCACAGGGGGTGGAAGAAAGATCTCCATTTGATCAACCAGCACAACCAACAAAAAGTCCTTATGCACCTCAACAAGTGGCAAGTCCTTACGGCCAACAACCACAACAAGCGTTTCCTACACCAGGTCAGCCACTTCAAAGATCAGGTTATCAACAACCATTTCAACAAAATAATGATTTTGACCTTATAAGCAGTAAACTTGATACGGTAAAAGCACAGTTAAGTTCCATTGAACAACGTCTCATAAACTTAGAAAGAGCAGCCGGTGTTCAACAACAGAAAAAGTTATGGTAAATTTTAAAAAATTCTTTTGGATTATTGTAACCATAATTGTAGTATTAGATCAGTTGGTAAAATTCCTTGTGTTTACATTCAAACCTAATTTTAAACTAAGTATATTAAAAATCCATATGCTTACAAATACTGGTGCAGGATTTAGTATTCTTACAGGAAGAACCTGGTTGTTATCATTAATTTCGTTAATTGTAATAATAGGATTAATATATTATTATAAAGGCATTCCAAAACAAAAAATACCACATGTATTATTTGCTTTATTTCTTGGAGGAACCATTGGAAATTTTATTGACCGTGTTCTAAGAGGTTATGTCATTGATTTTATTGATTTTGGCTGGTGGCCAGCATTCAACATTGCGGACATGGCATTAACACTTTCAGTGATTGGATTAATTCTATATTATAGTGAGTTTCCATTAAAAGCGAACAATATTAACTTCAATTAGGCGAACTATATATGAAATTCCATTCGGTAATGAAGGAATTTCAGTATACCTCAAAGAAGAAAAAAATAATAAATAAAAAAACAAATAATAATTTAATTATTCTACACAATTATGTGCTTTATAACCTAATTCCCATGCATCTTCTTTTTTTGCAAACCATGTCTGGCGTTCAAGTTTAATTTTCTTTGCCCAATCACATTTTGGTGCGTGGTAAATGTTACTTCTACTACTTGCAACATATTTGCCAGGAGAATGTTTAACCTGAAATTTTGGAGTAGAAACCTTCTTCACAGGAGAAGATTTTGTTTCGGATTCAACTGCATCAAAAACCATACTATGTGATTCTTCTTTGTGAGGAATTGGTTTATTCTTTGATTCATGTTTTCGTGGAAATGCTAACAAAAACCCAATTACTGCAAGTAATCCCAATGTCACATAAAGCGCATCATTGAAATACCAAATCAAAATTAAATTCCCTAAGTATGCTAAAAAGATGAAAAAGAAGAAATTATTTCCCCATCCACTTTTATAACCTACAAATCCAAGAAATGTAAAGATTCCTAATACAAGAAATCCAACCAATTCTAATGTAAAAAATAACCCGGTTCCATGTATAAATAATTGTATGAATGCTAAAAATAGCACTAAAATTAACACACCGTAAATAAATAATTTAAATGAATTTTTTTCGTTTGCCATACAAAAATAAGCGAAAATCAATATTTAAGGTTTTATATGCTTAGTTATTTATGCTGAAATATGACTATTAGAATTCATCTTCAAGATTCTTCAAAAGACCCTTCTTTTTTAAAAATGCAACTTCTGCTTTAGTTCTATATTTATAGACAACGTCCGCTTTATCATCGCCACCAAGTTCCCAAGGCTCAATGATAACAATATCTTTCTCACGCACCCATAGAGCTCTTCGTAATCTTCCTGGAATCCTACAAATACGTTCTTTTCCATCAAGACACTGAACACGCATCCTACTCCCACCTAATCGCTGTTCTACAACTCCCAAAATTTCTTTTCCTTTTGGAATTCGTACCCTAATTAACTGTGGTTCTTCTGGTGCTTGTGCCATATGATACTTTATTATGATAATTCTTTTATAAAGTTATGGGAGAAAAGCATTTAAACAACCCACCTCCCAAGAAGATATGGCAAAAAGGTTAGAGTCCCCTTCATCTATCAATACATTTAAACAATGTAAACGAAAATATTATTACCAATACATTGAGAAACTCCCTACTTCTTCTTCTATCCATTTAGTGAGAGGAAATATTGCCCATTCTGTATTAGAAGATTTTTATGATATTAACATTGCTGATTTTAAAGAAGACAATTATGAACTTAAATTCAAAGAAGCCATTCAAAAATTATTATTATATCAATGGGGTAAATATAAAGATGGATTAAACGAATTAAAATTATCTCAAGATCAAATTACCTTCTATTTTGAAGAAACGATGTTCATGCTTATGAATTGGTGTAATCAGTTTATTGAAGAATTTAATAGAATAAGAAAAGAAAAAAATATTTCTATGGGTGAAGCATTCATGAAACTCACGCCAATCCGAGAATTGCAATATAAATCAGAAGAATATCATGTACGTGGGTTTATTGATGCAATTCAACATACTGAAGATGAAGTTCATATTATAGATTATAAAACAAATGCCCAATTTGATTTTAAAGAAAGTATTAAGCTTCAACTTGCAATTTATTCTATGATGTATTATGAGAAACATGGAATAATACCAAATAAGGTAGGAATTTTCTTTTTACGTCAAAAGTTAAGAATGATGGATGTTGATATGGAATTGATAGAAATGGCAAAGAGAGAGATCACTAAAGTTCATGAACATACTTCTTCATGTGAACATGCTCATGAATATCCGCGAACGATCACACCTTTATGTAAATGGTCAACAGGACAATGTGATTTCTTTGAAGCTTGTAAACCAAAAGAAACAAATGAAGAAAATGAACAATTAATTTTTGAACAAAAAAGAGAAGAAAAACAAACAACACAATATAATGAAATTCTCAGTTCTTTAATTACACCAATTAAGAAAATAGAAGAAGAAAAAAAAGAAAATAAAAGCACATTAAATGCGTTCTTTTAAGCAAATGCCCTTATACTTAATGTAATAATCTCACGATAGAGGTCTACATTATCTAAGACCCATGCTTCAACGCCTGCACCTAAAACTAAAAACAATAATGCAAATAGTAATAAGTATAAGTTAAATCCAAACACTTCAAAAAAGCGATCTGATGAAAATTTTTCTAATATCACGTCCTTTGAAATTACACTTCCCGAAATTGCTGCGAGAAAATAGGATAATCCTTCAAGCATCATATGAGGGAATACAACTAACAGAATTAAACCAAACATCACCAAAGGATTGCCCCCAATAACTGATGCTGCTCCTTTTGCAGTAATACCAAAGATTGTACCCCATACTGATGCATTCCACGAAATAAGGAAAATTGCACCATCTCCGGTTAAAAGTGCCATCATAAAACATGCCATCAGCACAAGGAAATTATTTTGTAACAAACTAAAAAATAAATTCCAACTCCACGTAAATTTATCTGCAAAGAAATTAGAGGTCAGTTCTCCTTGACCTATTTGTAATTCTCCTGTGGGTAAATTATCCTGAAATCTTATCTCTAGTTGTTCTCTAAATAAAGAGTTTGTTTGCATATTAGGAAGGAATATTGCACCTACAGAATACACTAAAATAATCCCTAAGAAAAGGAAAACATAAATTCGTACTAATTCTATATCATCCCTCCATAGAGCTTTCAGAGAAATATTTTGTTCCATACTTTCTTTACGTTCTTCAATAGAAAATATTTTATACAATTCTGGAAGCAAAAATAAAGATGTAAATGCGACAGCTACTAAAGCTGGATCTGTTGGGAATAACCATGCTGCAATTAATACTGCAATGATAGAATACATCGCACCCAATAAAAAGGCATATCGTCCTTTATGCTCTAACCAATCTTCTGGAAATAAATGTTCCAGTACCATTAGAAATCACCTCTTGATTTCTGAGGTTCCAAAAATTTTGGAAACCTATTATTAAAATTTTTAAGAATCATTAGAGAATACCTCCAAACGTTAATGCCTCTTTCAATCCTTGTGCAAATATAGAAACATTTGCAGAGAACCAAGTTTCAACACCGACACCAATGAGAAGGATTACTAATCCAACCAATAAAAGATAAAGATTGAATCCAAAAACTTCAAAAAACCGATGAGAAGCGAATTGTTCTAATAATACATCTTTGGAAATAATACTGCCGGCAATAGCAGCACATGCATATGAAGCCACCGTTATCAAAGAAATGGATAACACACTTCCGATGAAAATTAAAGAGTTTAGCATAGTTGTGGTATCTCCTGTAAATAATCCTAACCAAAAGTGAGAACTAAATAGAATAAGAGTTCCAAAAACGGAAGCTTTCCACGTAATTAAAAATGCTGCCCCATCTCCTGTAATTAATGCAATCACAAAAATTGCAAGAAGAAAAAACAAATTTTTCTTCAATAATAATAAAAATCCGCCTACAGAGATTGCTTCAATTTGTTTTACAAATAAAATATTACCCATATGAGGCACGATTTTAGGGAGAAGTAAAGGAACTAACGCGTAAGCCATAACAATTGAAATAAATAAAGTAAGGTAAATTTTAACCATGCCCATATCATCTTTCCATAATTCAAATAATGAGATTTTCTGTTCTAAACTTTCTTTCCGCTCTTCAATAGAAAATATTTTGTAAAGTTCAGGTAATATTAATAATGCGGTAAATGTAACTGCTACCAACATGGGATCTGTAGGAAATAAAGCACCTGCAATTGCAAGTCCAATTGTAGAATAAATAAAACCAAGTAAGAATACAAACATAACAGACATGAAACCCTTTCGTTCTAACCAATCTTCTGGGAATATATGTTCAAGTACCATTAAAACACCTCTTTTAGAATCTTATTAAATTTTTTAGGTTTATATAACTTTTGTAAAATGAGTACATCTAACACTCAAAAACCTAATCGCAGCAGAGTTGCTGTAAGGTAGATACCCATTCGCAAACAATCAAAATTGACAATTCTTTAATTTATGACCACAACATATTTAAACATGCAAAATCTAAAAGAATTATGTTTAACTCTCAGATTAAAACAGTACTTTTGCTCGGAGGATTAACGGGAATTCTCTTAGGGTTAGGCCAATTATTTGGTGGAACACAAGGTTTAGTAATCGGTTTATTATTTGCAGGAGGATTAAATTTTTTCTCATATTGGTTCTCAGATAAAATTGTATTGAAAATCTATAAAGCGAAACCGGCCGATGAAAACAAACATTCTGATCTTTATCATATGATTAGAGAAATTGCATCACATGCAAAACTTCCTATGCCTAAAATTTATGTTATTGAAACACCACAAGCAAATGCATTTGCAACAGGACGAAATCCACAACACGCAGCAGTTGCTGTAACATCAGGAATTATGCACTTATTAAATAAAAATGAACTGAAAGGTGTATTAGCACATGAAATGAGTCATATTAAAAATAGAGATATTTTAATTTCGTCCGTTGCTGCAACGATTGCAGGGGTGATTTCATATATTGCAATGATAGCACGTTGGGGTGCAATTTTTGGAGGATTTGGTGGTGGAAGAAATAATGATAACGGAGGGATTTTAGAATTATTAGTATTGGCGATTGTTGCACCTATTATGGCATTAATTATTCAAATGGCAATTTCACGATCACGAGAATTTCTTGCAGATGAAACAGGTGCAAAATTAATTAAAGACCCCTATTCCCTTGCATCTGCTTTAGAAAAAATTGAAAAAAATGTGGATCATTTCCCATTTAAAAAACTGGGTTCCACAGAAGCAACTGCACATATGTTTATCCATCATCCATTTAAAGGAAAAAGTCTCCTGAACATGTTCTCTACACATCCAAGTACAAAAGAAAGAGTACAAAAATTAAGAGCAATGAAGCTTTAAGGTCTTAATTCTTCCACTTTTGCAACAATGTTATCAGCAAGTTGTTTTTTCCTTAACATAATCTTTCCGTCTACATGAAAAGCAACATCCTCGGGAGCTCCCGTTTTATGTGTCTTTTTTATCGTTTCAAGAGAAGAAATATCCTTTTGTGCAACTTGAAATAAAGCTAAAATCTCCGCACGTACTGATCTTAATTGTGGATCACTTTTACTAAACCATCCCTTTTTATATTACCTCAGTTGTGTTTTAATTATAACAAGAAGATTTCCTTTATTAATTTATTCCTAATCTTGGCTAATACACTAATTATAACTCTCTTAACTTCTTCAAAGTATCATCAACATGTGTTTTCTTTTCTTTGATTGCTTTTGGAGACCCACCCCCGTGCCATGTAATTCGTGGCCGCATTTGAACCGGAAATATACGCTCATTTGCATCATCAAAAACAACAGCGGCCCCTTTCACACGTGGAAGATGATCTATTTCATCAA